>CALGGE010000019.1 GCA_937916125.1 uncultured Elusimicrobia bacterium
AATTTGGTAAATATCGTTATGGGAAGCTGGGATATTAAGTTGGAACAGTCCGACGGCAAAGATGAACTTTCCGTGTCTGTTGCCAAATCTTCGTTTGAAAAGTGCGAAAGATGCTGGCGACATGTTCATGACATAAGTGACGGGCTTTGCGGCAGATGTGCCGACGCAATAAAGTAATAAACAAATATAAACAAGAAAAAAGAACCCGGAAAATTTTTCGGGTTCTTTTTTTCTTGCATTTTTTTCGTTTTTTTTATATACTACTCCGCAGTCCTTTGAAGTGGTGCGATGCCCGAGTTGGTTAAGGGGACGGTCTGCAAAACCGCCTTGCATCGGTTCGAATCCGATTCGCACCTTTTTTATTTTGTATTGTTGCTCGGTTAGCTCAGTTGGTTAGAGTGCTTCCTTGACATGGAAGAGGTCAGAGGTTCGAATCCTCTATCGAGCACCAAAATTGTCTTCGCCGTTCATTATACATTATACATTGTACATTGCAGTTGTAGTTGCCGTTGAAACTTTTCAACTCTTCAACTCTTCAACTGTAGTTAGCAGTTGTCATTCTGAACGTAGTGAAGAATCTCGTCGTTGCCGTTCATTATACATTATACATTGTACATTATACATTATAGATAGATTGGAGTAATCATGGCAAATAATTTTTCGTTTGATATCGTATCCGAAGTTAATTTTATGGAAGTTGACAATGCCGTAAATCAGGCACAGAAAGAACTTGCTCAAAGATATGATTTTAAAGGTTCAAAATCATCTATAGACTATAATAAAAGTGATAAAAAAATCACATTGATAGGCGATGACGAATTCAAATTAAAAGCTTTAACGGATATTATAGAGGGGAAATTCGCAAAAAGAGGTATTTCTCTTAAATGTATGGAGTTTAAAACTAAAGAACAGGCTTTTGAAGGAACTGTAAGACAGGTTATAGAGTTTGTCAGCGGTCTTCCGTCGGACAAAGCAAAAGAATTGACCAAGATGATTAATAACGAAAAATTTAAAGTTAATACACAAATAGAAGGTTCGAAAATAAAAGTTTCGTCACCCAAAAAAGATGAACTTCAATCCGTTATTTCTTTTCTGAAAAATGCCAATTTTTCACTGCCTTTACAGTTTACCAATTACCGCTAAAAATTGCCACATGCAATTTTTAGTAATGTATAATGTACAATGTACAATGTACATTGCCGTTGTAGTTGCCGTTGCCGTTCATTGTACATTATACATTATACATTGTACATTGCCGTTGTAGTTGCCGTTGCCGTTCATTGTACATTATACATCATACATTGTACATTAATAAAAGGGGTAAAAATGGATTTTTCTTATAAGTATGCAGGCAACTTATATCTCAATATTACCAACAGATGCATGATGGCATGCCCTTACTGCATAAAACATAAATGGGAAAATAAATTCAGAGGCAATTCTCTCAAGCTTGACAGAGAACCTTCCGTTGAAGAAGTTATCAAATCGATAGGCGATCCGTCGCAATACGGGGAAATAATTTTTTGCGGATACGGCGACGCACTTATAAGGCTACCCGAAGTGATAGAAATTTCCAAATGGCTGAAAAGTAAAAACGTCAGAGTAAGAATAAATACCGCAGGGCTTGCCAACAGATACCATAACAGAAATATCCTTCCCGAACTTGAAGGTTTGATAGATGTTATTTCCATAAGTCTTAACGGGACAACACCCAAAGAACACAACGAAATTAACAGACCGATGTTCAAAGAAGAATCTTTTGACGAAATTATAAAATTTGCCGAGGCTGCGAAAGAATATATTCCGACGGTAGTTATAACTGCGGTGGAACTTCCGGGGCTTGACGTTTCTAAAGTTAAAGAAATAGCCAAATCCGCAGGAGTTCTTTTCCGTTCCCGCCCGTACCTTGATGAATATGAAAACAGTTGAACCTTTTAATCGTTAAACTTTAACCTGAAAAATGAAAAGATTTATCAATAAACTTACCAACTTTCATATTGCTTTAATTCTTTTATTTGTAATTCTTGCCGCTCATATTGATGTTGTCCTTTATTCTTCGGGACAATATTTATCTTCTCTTAATTACGGGGATTTAAACTATTATATAAATATAAGGTTATTTGCTTTTTCCGGTTTGTTTTATCCGTTAAATATTATTTATTATTTTATTCCCGTATCCAAAGCGATTAATTTTTCATTTTTGATTCACTTTTTTGTATTGTCTTTTTCGTCTTTCTTATGGGTAAATAATAAAATAAGAGATAAATTTATATCTCTTGCGGTTGCAATAGTTGCGGCTTTTCTGTCAAGCAGTTATCTGCATGCATGTGCGGCACATTTGTCCAATGTAAATACGTTTGTTTGGTTCCCTTTAGTATTGTATTTTTACGATAAATCTTTTACGGAAAAAACATATAAATATATTTTCCCGGTTTCCGTTATAATATGCCTGCAGATTTTTGCGGGTCATTGGCAATATGTTTATTATACGGCAATAACTTCTTTAATTTATGTTTTGGTTTTTTGCAGAAACAGATATACCGTTACGATAATTTTTTCGTCGTATTTAATATCTTTGTTTTTGGCGGCAGTTCAACTCTTACCGAGTCTTGATTTCTATTTTAACGGAGCAAGACAGCTGGGAGAAGAAAAAAAATATGCGTATTTTTCAAAATTAATGTATTCTGTTACCCTGTTGTTTCCTCAATATATAAGGTATATAAATGAAGCTTTTTGGGAAAATACCATTTATTTCGGAACGGTAAATTTATTTGTTATTATTTTGGCAATAACACATGCCTGCAACAAAAATATTTTAAAAACGTTTTGTGTTGTTTTGTTTTTATATTTTTTAAGTTTTAAATTTTTTTCCGATATTGCGGATAAAGTTATTCCTTTTTTTGGGTGGTTCAGAACTCCCGGGAAACTTTTATTTTTTGCAAATGTTTTAATCCTTCCCGTGCTTGCTTACGGAATAAAATATCTTTTATCCGAACGATTGAAAATCAACAAAATTTTTGCGGTATGCTGTTTGATAATTGCAACCGTTTCAATGCTTTTAAGTAAGGAAATTTCGGATTTTATTATAAATATGTTTAATTATAAAAAAATAGAACCGATTGATAGATGCTTTATGTACAATTCCGTAATAATTTCGGGCGTGTTGCTGTTTTTATTCGCCGGATTGTCTTTGTTAAGAAAATATACAACGGCAAAAATTATTTTGATATTGATTATTGTATGCGAACCTGTAATAGTAATGAGAAGTTTTATCGATAAGTATGAATATGAAAATATGTTTTTTAATTTTTCTTTTTATAAAAAAGAAGCTTTCAATGAACAGACCAGATTTTTCTATAATATTAACTTGGATTTGATATCGGGGATAGAAAATTGTTCCGCGTCATATCCCGACGCCGTAAAAAATTATGTAGTTTTTATGGAACATTTAAGACATCAATTTAATATAAAAAATCTGTTGGGACTTTTAAAATGCAGTTACATCGTTAACGGTCCGGCGGAACATATTTCTTCCGTGGAGAAAACAGATGTTGAAACTTTAAACAGATTGAATATAATGTACGACTATAAATTTGAAACCGATAAAGAAAAAATTTACGATATGATATCGGACGAAAATTTTAATATATTTGATACGGTTATTTTGGAGAAAGAGCCTGCTTTTGCCGTACGGGGAAAAGGCAACGGAATGATCAAACCGATATATTTTGACGAAACTTCCATAGCTTTTGAATGTATTGTCGATAAGCCCGCGATTATTTTATATACCGATAATTTCACCGTAGGCTGGCGTGCATACGAAATTGATAATCCCGAGATAAAATATGAAGTTATATGTGCGGACTATATTTACAAAGCAATTTCGATTGATAAAGGTTATCACAGAATAAAAATAGAGTACAACCCCGTGTCATTTATGACAGGAAAACTGATATCGGTATTTTCTTGGCTGATTTTCCTGTTTTCCTGGCTCATTTCCCGTAAATCCCGTTAAAAACCTCTAAATTTATTTTAACCTAAACAAAAAATTTGCTTAAGAAAAATTTTTTTGATATAATAGCAGGATAAATTATAATTTTTTATACGGTACGTTATTTAATTTTTGCTGCCATCGTCTAGCGGTCAAGGACATCGCCCTCTCAAGGCGGAGATCACGGGTTCAAATCCCGTTGGCAGCGTTTAAACAATGAAAAAATATTTATATTTTATCCTGCCGGTCATTTATATATTTTTGGATCAAGCAACAAAGTTCTTAGTTACGAAAAATATTCCGTACGGTTCTTTTATAAAAATCAATGATTGTCTCAGTATCGTAAACGTCAGTAATACCGGAACTGCTTTTAGTATGTTTCAAAATAACAATTTGATTTTTATATTTATTATATCGGCGATAATTGTATATTTGTTGTTTTTTATTTTTAAAAACAGAACAGAACTTACAAATTTGCAAATGCATTGTTTGTTGCTGATATTGTCGGGCGGAGTCGGAAATTTAACGGACAGAATATTCAGAGGTGCGGTAGTCGATTTTATAGACGCGGGTTATAAAGAAGTTTACAGATGGCCGTCTTTTAATGTTGCGGATTCGTGTGTGTGTATAGGAGTGTTTTTATTTATAATATTTTGTTTGAGGAAAAATAATGACTGATAAACTTATTGATTGTCGTAAGAATATAGACTACATAGACGAAAAAATTTTAGAACTTCTTAACGTAAGAGCGAAGTTCGCCATAAAAATCGGAAAGCTTAAAGAAAATGCCGATACGGTTTATGTTCCTTCGAGAGAAACCGAAGTAATAAATAAACTTATAAAAACCAATAAAGGTCCTTTGACAAGACAGGATATCGTTGCTATTTACAGGGAAATTATAAGTACCTGCAGAGGATTGGAACAGAAATTAAAAGTTTCGTATTTAGGACCTCAGGCAACATTCTGCTATCAGGCGGGTTTGAAGCTTTTCGGTTCGGGCGTAAAACTTATTCCGGCAAAAAGAATTTCCGATGTTATTGAAGAAGCCGAAAAACAGAGAGTTGATTTTGCCGTTGTACCGATAGAAAATTCAAATGAAGGTTCTGTTAATACAACGCTTGACGAACTTGTAGATACGAATTTGAAAGTTGTAAACGAAATAGTTTTAAGAGTATCTCATTGTCTTTTATCAAAAACAAAGTTTGAAAATATCAGAACAATTTATTCCCATCCGCAGGCTCTTGCCCAGTGCAGTACGTGGCTTCATAACAATCTTCCCAATGCGGAGCTTTTCCCGGTAAATTCTACCGCACAGGCCGCACAGATGGCGTCGAAAAACAGTAAATCCGCCGCAATTTCATCCGAAACGGCCGCAAATTTATACAAGTTGAATGTTCTTGCGAAATCCATCGAGGACAGCAGGGATAATTGGACGAGATTTTTCGTTTTGGGAAATGAGTTCTCGGGAAAAACGGGAAAAGATAAAACAAGTATAATTCTTACCATAAATGACAGAGTCGGTACGTTGTATAACATCCTTTCTCAGTTCAGCAATAATAAAATCAATTTGACCAAGATTGAGTCCAGACCGACCAAGAAAAAAGTTTGGCAATATGTTTTCTTCGTTGATTTCGACGGACATATTGAAGATAAGAAAGTTAAAGATACATTGGAAAAAATAAAAGATAATTGCGTATTTTTAAAAGTGTTGGGATCTTATCCTAAAGGAGAATAAAATGTTTGATGCGGGGAAATTGGCAAGATCTGTTTGTAAATCGTTTCAACCTTATGTCGCGGGTAAGCCGATTGAAACATTAAAAAGAGAATTGGGACTTAAGCATATTATTAAAATTGCTTCCAACGAGAATCCGTTGGGACCTTCCAAAAAAGCCGTAAAGGCAATGAAAGATGTCGCGGATAAAGTATATTTTTATCCGGATTTTAACTCGACGGAATTGAAAAATGCAATTGCAAAATATTATAAAATGAAAATCAATAACGTTATCGTGGGTTGCGGTTCCGATGAGCTTATTGAAATTATCGCAAGAGTTTTCTTTAATAAAGAAGATGAAATAGTTATTTCAAAATATGCTTTTACCAGATATCAAATGGCTGTTAAAATAATGGATGCAAAGAGCAAAATTGTCCCGATGAAAAACGGTTTTGTTCACGATTTAAAAGCTATGGCAAAAGCCTGTACCAAAAATACAAAAGCGGTTTTCGTTACAAATCCGAACAATCCTACCGGAACGTATAACAATCAAAAAGAATTTGAAGCATTTTTAAAAGCCCTTCCGACAAATAAGTACGGAATGAAACCTTTGGTTATTTCCGACGAGGCATATCATGAATATGCTTCTTATAAAAAAGATCTGCCCGATACGATAAAACTTCTTAAAAAATATCCGAATCTGATAGTGTTAAGAACTTTCTCAAAAATTTATGCAATGGCGGGAGCAAGAGTCGGTTACGGTTTATCAAGTCCTACGGTAATTGATTATATAGAAAGAGTTCGTCCCCCGTTTAACTTAAATAAGTTTGCACAGGCGGGAGCGATTGCCAGCCTTGCCGATAAAACACAGGTTGCAAGAAGTTTGAAACATAACAGAACGGAAGTAAAATATATTTTTGATAATTTAAAAAAGATGGGTATAGAATATGTTGATACGGTTACCAACTTTTTCTTAATGAAAGTTGCTCCGTTTAAAGGTAAGGATATATTCAATAAGATGCTCCGCGAGGGTGTAATCATAAGAGCCATGGACGAATACGATTTGCCCGATTATGTAAGAGTTACCGTCGGTACAAGAGCGGAAAATAAACTCTTTTTGGAAAAAATTAAAAAAGTAATGAAAATAAAGTAATGAAATTATTATTCACATTTTTTTAATAATTTGCTATAATACGGAAAATTAGGTCTTATAAAAAATAATAGAGAGAGTAAAATGTTTAATTTTCTTTTTAAGTTGTTTTCAAATGATTTGGGAATAGATTTAGGAACCGCTGCGGTTTTGGTTTATGTAAAAGGTCAGGGAATAGTTTTAAGAGAACCGTCCGTCGTGGCTATGGACAAAGAAACGAAAAATGTTTTGGCTATAGGAGAAGAAGCAAAGAAGATGTTAGGTAAAACTCCGGCCAATATCATTGCCGTTCGTCCTCTCAGAGATGGAGTTATTGCGGATTTTGCTGCAACGGAAAAAATGATAAGACATTTTATTCAGAAAGTTAATAAATCAAGAAGACTTCTTCATCCCAGAATAGTTATAGGAGTGCCGTCGGGAATAACGGAAGTCGAAAGAAGAGCTGTCAGAGAATCTGCCGAGGCTGCAGGAGCAAGAGAAGTTCATATTATAGAAGAACCTATGGCTGCGGCGATCGGTGCGGGTATTCCGATACAGGAACCGGAAGGTAATATGATAGTTGATATCGGCGGAGGAACGACGGATGTTGCCGTTATATCTTTGGGCGGAATGGTTGTATCAAAAGCTATAGATATTGCCGGCGATAAACTTGATGAGGCAATCGTTCAGTATTTCAGAAAAAAATATAATTTACTTATAGGTGAAAATACGGCGGAAGTTGTAAAGATAAAAATCGGTTCCGTATATCCTATGGCGGAAGAACTCAGCATGGAAGTAAAAGGAAGAGATCAGGTTACGGGACTTCCGAAGACAATTCTTGTTGCATCTGAAGAAATACGTTCGGCTCTTTCCGAACCCGTTAAGTCTATTGTTGAAGTTATTAAAAATACTTTGGAAGAAACTCCTGCCGAGCTTGCAGCGGATTTGGTTGACAGAGGAATTGTCCTCGCCGGCGGCGGAGCTTTGTTAAGAGGATTGGAAGAATTGTTAAAAAAAGAAACGGAACTTCCCGTCAATATAGCTGACGATCCGTTAACATGTGTTGTCAGAGGAACAGGTATTTATTTGGAAGAACTTGATAACGTTAAGAAAGCTCAAAGAGTATAAAAATAATTAACTGATTATAAATTATAAATCGTCGTATTATGTCCGAAACTATAGAAAAACAAACGAATAAAAATACTAATAAAGTTTTTGTTGTATTGGTGTTTTTATCCGTTTTTTTTATTGTATTAAGGCTTACAACGACGGTACAAACTATAAAACAGCTTGCTTATTACATATTGATGCCGGGACTGCAGGTGTCTTCGGAAGTGTTTACAAAAACAGGCGGTTTTATAAAAAAAGTTTATAATATTGTCAGAATAAGCAGAGAAAATATAGACTTAAGAAATGAAATTTTTGAATTAAACAAAAAACTTTCGGATTACCAATTGGTGTTGGATGACAATCTGAGGCTTAAACAATTATTAAAAATACGGGAAAATAAAAATTATGAATCCGTTTTTGCAAGTATTATTATAAGAGAACCGTCGCAATGGTATCAATGGGTTATAATAAATAAAGGTTCTTCCGACGGCATAACTAAAGATTGTCCCGTGATAGCTGTTCTTGTAAACGGAGACATTTGTGTTTTCGGGCGAGTTTTTGAAGTGTATCAAAATACATCAAAAGTTGCCCTTATTACAAATTCTTTGGTTTCAATACCGGTTCAAATTAAGAACTGTAGTGTGGATTGTATTGTTGACGGATTTAACGAACAATATTTGAAATTGAATTTTATACCGGATAATTTAATATTAAATGTCGGAGACGAAATAATTACAAGCCCGTTGAGCGGTGTTTTTGAAAGAGGAATAAAAGTCGGAAGAGTTATGGATGTCGTTAAAAATGATTACGGACGTTATCAGGAAATTATTGTTGAACCTTATTCTCAAATGCAGTCAATATATGAAATAGCAGTGTTAAAAAATGATTAAATTAATTACATCAATTATTGTTTATATTGTTCTGATAGTTTTGCAATTTGTTTTGCCGAAGTATGTCCCCATGAATTTGTGGCTGTTTTATCCGAATTTTATTTTGATATTTGTCGTATATATTGCATTGAACAGAGGAGCTATGAGAGGACAGTTGACGGGTTTTTTCTACGGTTTGACTTGGGATATTTTGGCGGCTGATATTTTTGGCGTAAGAGCGTTAAGTTTTACCGTTGCCGGGTATTTGGCAGGTATTTTTAATAAGAAGCTTGATAAAAGCCAGCCGCTTACTCAGATAATTGTTACCGCGGTCGGATTGATAGTTACTCAGTTAGTGATTGATTTTGTTTATATTGTAATGCCGTTATCGGATACGACACATTATATATCGGGTTTTGAATTGTCTTATTTGGCTCTTTTGAACATTCTTATTAATTTAATTCTTGCTCCGATTGTATTTAAAGTTTTTTCTTCTTTGGAAAAATTTTAATTTCAATATTTTAACAACACTTTTCATACAATTCTTCGTGTCTTTTAATCATTTCTTCCGTCGAAAAATTTTTATCAATGGTTGTTTTTGCTTTTAATGATATTTTTGTTCTTAATTCTTTGTCTTCGGCAAGCAAAAGAATTTTTTGTGCCGCGAAATGTATATCGAAAGGTTTTATTAAATATCCGTTAACTCCGTCATTTATCAAATCTATTTGTCCGTCAACGGCATTTGCCACCATCGGTATTCCGCAATATAAGGCATTGATGCTTACAATCGGCATTCCTTCCCATAAAGAAGTCATTAAAAATATATCGCTTGAATACAAAATGTCAGGTATGTCGCGTCTCCAGCCGAGAAGATAAACATAATCCGATAATTTTAAATTTTTTATCAGATTTTCCAACTCGTTTCTTAACGCTCCGTCGCCGGCAACGGCAAATTTTATTTTGTTATTACGTCTTGTAACAATATCCGCAATTTTAATAAAATCGGACAGATTTTTTTGCGGTTTAAAAGGACCTATTGTCGATACCAATATTTCGTCATCTTTTATCGATAATTCTTTTCTCAGTAATTTCTCTTTGGAATAATTTTTAAATTCATCCAAATTTACTCCGAGATTTATTTTTACATATTGTTTTTCTTTACCGATATTGTACTTTAATCCTTTTATTTTGGTCTGTTCGCATTCGACTATTAAAATGTCCGAAAAGGTTGCACATATTTTTTCGAGCAATATATAAAAATATTTTTTTAATTTGTTTTGATAATCGTTAAAAGCGAAACCGTGTATTGCATGTATTATACATTGTACACCTGCAAGTTTTGCCGCAAGTCTTCCCAAAATACCTGCTTTTGACGAATGAGTATGAACGATATCGGGCTTTTCTTTTTTTAATATTTTATATATCGATAAAAAAGCTTTCAAATCTCTCAAAGGATTAAGTTCTCTGACTAAATCTTTAACGAAAAAAACTCTTGCGTCGCGTTCGGCTTCGTTATCCAATATTCCTCCGCACCCGCAAATTAATAAAGTTTCGAATTTATCCTTGTTAAGATTTGTGCATAAAGACAGTGCGATTTTTTGTGCTCCGCCCAATTCTAATTTAGTGATAATAGTACAAATCTTCTTCATTTTCGTTGTTATCAATTTTTAAATTTATCAACAAAAAGCTTCGCTTTTTGTTCAATTCCTTCCTTAATAAAAGTCCTCGGTTCCCATTTTAATATTTTTTTAGCTTTATCAATATTTAAAATATTTTTCTTTGCACAAAAACGATTTGTCGTCTTTAAAACTTTATATTTTACTTTTCGCCCGTAAATGCTTTTTAAAATTGATATAATTTGTTTTAAAGACGTTCCTTTTCCCGAACCTATATTGAATATTTCGACATCTTTTTTATATTCAAAAGATTTTATAAATGCATTACATAAATCGTCCGTGTAAATATAGTCTCTTACACTGTCGATATTGTCCCATATCTGTATATGACGGTTATGTAAAATATTGTTTATTGCAATTCCTATAAAGCCCTGTCCTCTTTTTTGGTCAAGCAACGTGCCGTAAGGGTTGGAAATTCTTAAAATATTTGCGGTTATATTGTTGTTCAATTTATTTATTAAATTAATGTAATCTTCCATCATTAATTTTTGTACGGCATAAGGAGATATCGGAGCTGGTTTTTCCGTCTCTTTGCAGGAAGAATTATTTATACCGTATAAAGTTCCTCCGCTGGACGGAAAAATAAGATGTATTTTCTTTTTTGATTGTATTAAAAGATTAAAAATATTAAAAGTAGGCTCTGCATTAAACAATAAAGATTTATCAAAACTTTGTTCGTACTTTTTCGGGTTTACCGACTGAGCCAAATGAACCAAAACTTCTGTCTCTTTCAATATTTTTTTACATACGGATACATCCGATAAATCTCCCGCAATAATCTTACACAAAGAAGATTTTTTTACGTAATCTGGAACTTCTTTTTTTGATAAATAATTTAATACAAGTTTATATTTTTTTGTATTAAGCAGATATTTAACTAAATTTTGTCCGATAAAACCGCTTGCTCCGGTTATGGTTATTTTCATTTTATATTCCCGTAAATGTTTTTTGCATCAATAATATTGCGTTCCATAAAAGAATATTCCCAACCGCCGTATCTGCCTATGGAAAAAATATTATTTTCATTTAAAAATTTATTTATTGCTTTTAAAGTTGCGTTTCTTTCTTTATTGTATATCACATAAGCATACTTCATATCTATGGTATTAAAACTTAATATTCTGTCGTCGTCTCTTATTATGCCCGTTTCTTTAAGAACGGTAATTAAATTTTCTCTGTTGCAGTTTAAATCCGTTGTCTCAATATATAACCCGAAACATTTTTTCGGTGCGGCAAACGGTGAAATGTTTGAGTAAACTCCTACTCTGTAAAAGGGATATTTTTTTTCGGGTACATAAAGCCAATGAATATTTTTTAATATTTCGGGTAAGTCTTTTCTATATTTTATTCCTATGTTTATACATCTTGTCGTCGTATATTCTAAATTTTTTATCAGAGAAGATATGTTTTTCGGCAGATTTTCCGTTTGTAACAAAAGTTCTCTCAAAGGTTGAGTTGATATAAGTTTGTCATAGAAATAATATTTACCGCCGGCCAAAATTCTTTTATTTTTAAAATCTATTTTTTCCGTTTTTGTATTTAAGAAAACATTGTTTTTTACTTTTTTATAGAATCCGTTGACTATGGTTTGACATCCGCCGGATTTCGGATAGTAAAATATTCCGTTATAACCGTACTCTTTTTTGGCTTTTTTGTATGCGGATTGTTCTATTTCTTTCACGGACGGTTTCGGAACAAACGGTGCAGTCCAGGCTGCGGTCAGTTGTTTTAAATTGCAGTTCCACAATTTTTGATTGTAAGGCCTCATAAAATATTTTGTTATTCCTTTGCCGAAAGTTGTTTCCGCCCATTCCGCAAACGGCATATCATTATATATTTTTATGTTTTTTCTGTTCCTTATTCCCTCGATACATTCTTTTTTTTCTTTTTCATCCAAATAACATAGATTTGTTTGAAACGGGAACGGGATTACTTTATCTTTAAATAAAATTGCGGATTTTCTTTTTATCTTTAAAAGTTTCTGCCCTAAAAGTTTCTCAGTTAAATTTTTTATTTTTATATTTTTTATATGCAGGAAATGGCCTGAACAATCGAACGTAAATCCGTTTTCTTTTACGGACTTGCATAAACCGCCGACCGTATTTTCTTTTTCAAAAATTATGTAGGGCTCTTTCGAAAAATATCCGCAAGATAACCCGGTAATTCCCGCACCGATTATTATATTCATTTAATTGTCCGTATCTGCTTTTGCTAATTTAATTGAAAATAAAAATAAAAATATTAAAACGGTTAAGAAATTAATATATGATAACAGAGAACTTCCCGTTACCGATATATAAGCAAATATGCCGAATATAAAACACAATAAATATATGAATATTAAAATTTGTTTACGAGAATATCCCATTTTTTCAAGCCTTAACGGGAAATGATCTTTGCTTCCCAAAAAAGGATTTTTCTTTTTTAATATTCTCATTATACTTACGAATATTGTTTCATATATCGGTATTGTCAAAATCAGTAAAGGTGCTAAAATACCTGCAGTATTTATTTTTGTATAAGAAGTTCCCATTGCAACCGTTGCAAGAATAAAACCTATTGATAAACTTCCAGTATCACCCATAAAAATTTTTTTGTTTTTCGATAAATTGTAAGGCAGGAACCCCAATATCCCGCCCATAAGTGCCGTTGAACAAAAATTTACATAAATCATTTCGCTGGGCAATGCGATAATTAAGAAGAAAAATGCTGCAATTGTCGCTACTCCGCCCGACAGGCCGTCCATAATATCTATAATGTTAAAAGCATTTGACAGCCCTATTATCCAAAATATGCTTATCAGTACGGATAGAATATAATTCTCCATAAATTGTATTCTTATATTAAAAAAGATTACAACGATAATTGCTGCAATTATTTGTATAAGAAATTTTAATTTAAAATTCAAACCGTCTTTTTTTATATCGTCGTATAACCCCAAAATAAGCATTAAAAACGAGCCCGCAATTACGGAACGTAAATTATTTAATGTACCGGTGGGAAAATTCGTTATCAATCTTATTATTATCAGGCTTATACACCAGCCGGTCCATATTGCTATTCCGCCAAGATAGGGTGTAGATATTTTGTGTGTCTTTACTGCCGTTATCGGTCGGTCGTAAATATTATATTTTACGGCAACATATCTTAAAATCGGAGTGAGAATAAGCGATATGACGTACGCCGCCGCAAAATTAATAATATAGAGAAAAATTGTATTTGTATTTAAAAAAGTTTGTTCCATTTTTCGTTATTATATTTTTCGTTGCAAAGTTTTTCTCCGGCAAAAATTTCTTCTTTTGTCAAAGAGTTTTTTATTATATCACATTGCAGTTCCCGAGAGATATTTTTAAAAAAATCTTCTGTGAAAATATTTATCTGCTCATCCGAAAGTGCCAAATGTATTGAACCTTCCACGAGAATTTTTCTGCCTCTTCTTCTTTGGCAAGAACCGACTATTTTTCTTCCGTCAAAAATCAAATCATCCTTATATAAAGTCTTTATGCAGGAAAAATTTTGTTTTTCTTTTTTTTCGTCGTTCCCGTCCGTCAGTCCCTCTATGCTTCCATCAGTCAAAAACCGCTTTGCGATTTTCCCGATCTTTACCAATGATTTCTTTATATTATCATGAATTACTTTATATGTTTTTTCCTGATCATAAATATATTTCCAAATATCGTCGGAGACAATCAAAGAATAAGAAAGGTCTTTATCGTGCAGTACCGCCAAGCCTCCCGTCAATCTCCTTACGATTTTTTGCCGTTCTCCGTTTCGTTGTTCCGCCGTTACGTCGTTGCCAAGCATCCAATCTTCCAATCCTCTAATCTTCAGCTTCTGAAAGTATCCTATCGTATAGGCCTTTTCCGTCCAACGATAAAAACGTAAAATATTTTCAAACGGCTCTTTTGTAAAAAAGACCTCGTCCAAAGCAATATTTAATGCACAGTTTCTTGGTGTATCGTTAACACATCTTAGTTTCATATAAAATACCCGTTGCCGATTTTTGTCGATTATATGGACTCTTTAAAGAGTCCATATAATCGACAAAAATC
>CALGGE010000020.1 GCA_937916125.1 uncultured Elusimicrobia bacterium
AGCTTTTAAATTTTCCTGTTTCTTTGTATCTGTCTATATTTTTCCAGGTTCTTATATAGACTTCCTGCTCAATATCGTCATTTTCCGCACCCGTCATTTTTGCAATTATCTTTCTTACATTATGACGGTATTGATTAATTATCTGTTTCAAATCTTACCTTCTTTACAGCGACAAAAATCCGTATCTATCAATAGGAAGCCCCATTTCGCTTATTGAGGATTCCTGTTCGATACCCGCCTGATATAAATAATTATCGTACACTTTATACCCCGTAAAAGCAGACAGTCCGATAAATGCAATCAGGCAGCATGCAAGCCTCCGCGCCGCAGTCATCATTTTTCGTCTGCTCTCTCTCTCTAAATATGAGGGCGCAGCTTCTTTGATAAGAGAAGATATTTTTAAATATTATCTTGCTAAAGTTAATGCTGCCGAAGATATTGACGTTAAGAAACTTGCCGGACACACGATGTACAAATCTCCCGCAGAGATAGAAAATATTGTTAAAGAAGCAGCTTTAATATCTACAAGAAATAAAAAAGCCGTCGTAGATATGGAAGATATAGCTCTTGCCATGGACAGAGTTGATTTAGGCTTGGAAACGCATGTGACGATGACAAAAGAAGAAAAAGAAATGACGGCATATCATGAAGCAGGTCATGCCGTTGCTTTGTATTTGATGCACCCTACGGACGATGTTTTCAAAGCTTCATTAAAATCCAGAGGCGGAGCTTTGGGGCTTGTTGCACATAATCCGAGGGAAGAATTGCATACGCATAATAAAGAAAAACTTACAGCCGATATTATGGTGGCACTTGCAGGTTACTGTGCGGAAAAAATAAAGTACGGTACAACTTCCACCGGAGTATCTTCGGATTTCCGTAAGGCAATGTCCATTGCAAATGCTATGGTATGGAATTTCGGTATGAGCAATAAAGAAGATTTTATCGGTGATTTTACCGCTATTCCCAAAGAAAATATGTCGTCAAAATTGAAAGAAGAACTTAATCAGGAAACCATAAATATAATGAACGATTGTATGAAAAAAACCAATGAATGTTTAACGAAAGAATGGCAGATTGTTGAAGATATGGCAAAAGAACTTCTTGTAAAAGAAGAACTTGACTACAAAGATATAGACGAGATATTTAAAAAATACGGAAAACAACAGCTTAGATGAATATAAAAATTTTATATTTACTATTATTCTTGTCGGTATTTTTGTTTTCGTGCGGAGTGTCTTATCCTAAAGAAACTTTGCAACAGGATGCCGTTAAGCTGATAAAAAAAGAAACCGGAATTGAAACTTCCGTAAAACTGTACGGAACAACCATGTATTTGGATGTACTTATGGACGAGCTGGCAACACAAAACAGCGAAGAACTGAAAAATGTTTATAAGACATTACAAAAAATAGTTTCAACGATAGTAAGAGTACCGATAAGTTCTGATGCAGATATAAAAATAGTGGTTGTTTCGGCTTTTGACGGTAAATATAATGTTTTGTTGAGACTTTTTGAAAATATAGACGATATAAAACTTTATTCTCATCAACTGATATCAAGAACTGATTACGAACAACGTCAACTTATGGAAATTGTCGGACCGGGTGCGGCAGAGAAAACCGTAGAAAATAAGCACGAAATAACCGATGAAGAATTTGTATCAAGACTCTCGGTATCCCAATTGGGATTGTCGGCAAAAAATAATCCGTTTCTCGCGGCGATAATATCTAAACTGGATTTACAGTATTTGCTTTATAAAGACGGGACGGTGTTTGTGTTGATGAATTCCGTAGATAATTCTACGGTGGTTGAATTGTTGAAAAAAAATATAAAAGACGAATTTGAAAAAAATATTAAAAAGTACAAGACTTTTGACATAAAATCGGCTATACTATATGATAAGACAGGTAAGCTTTTTGCAAAACTGAAATTTGAAACAGCAGTTGAAAAAACAGCCGGCTTATAGCTTATACATTGCCGTTGGTAGTTGTCGTTGAAACTTTTCAACTCTTCAACTATTCAACTATTCAACTTTTCAACTGTAGTTATTATACATTAAAAATGCGGAGTGTTTTTTGGTTACCGTTAAAAAGTTACTATCCTTAATAATTTCTGCTTCGTTGGTAATTACTTTATTTCCGACCGGCGGTTTTGCCGTGCCTGTATCATCCGTAGTTCCTCAAGCGGTTTTCAATGATTACGGCAAAATAACACAATCTGCACTTTATGACAGTGATACATTAGTTATAAATATTCAGGATTTGCACAATAATAAAGAAGTGCAAAATAATATTTATAACCTTTTAAATTCTTTTAATAAAAAATATGAAAATGTTGAATTTTATATGGAAGGTGCCAGCCGGGATATTGATTTTGATATTCTTTCATCGATAGGTGCGAAAAATTTATCGGTTTTGATGGATAATATGTTTAAAAACGATAAACTTTCCGGTACGGAATATTTCGGTTATAAAAATAAAAAAATATTAAACCCCGTCGAAGATAAAGATATTTACAACAGAAATATCCAAAATTACTCCGTATTGATAAGAAATAAAAAGGAAATTCAAAAACTTCTTTTAAAAGAATATATGAATTTAAGAAGTTTGAATAAATATCTTACAAGAGAACAAAAAGAAATTTTAAACTCTTATAACGCATATTTAAATAAAAGATTATCTCGTGAAAAGTTTTGTAAAATTTTGTACGGACAGATGAAAAAGAAAAATATTCCCGACTGGCGATATCCGAATTCAAAACTTTATCACGATATAACAAAGGCCGGCAGCAGAATAAATCAGAAAAAAGTAAATTTGCAGTTACAGGCAATTCTTTTTGATTTGAAAAAAATATTGAGTTATCATGAATATGCGGAATTTTTACAAAAGTCCGATAATTTATCGGATGTTAATTTTGTGTTTTCTTTTCTTTCGGCAAAGATAAGTGCTGCGGATAAGATAAAATATCCCGATTTGTTCGGAATGATAAAATTGCGTGAGATATCTTCTTTGGTAAATCCGATTGATTTAGTGGAAGAAGACAGACAAAAAGTTGAAGATATTTTGCTTACGGAAAGCACAACTTCGGCAAATAAAGATATAGTCTTTTTAAATTTGTTTTTTGAAGTTTATAAAAAACTTCTTTTGGCGGAAAATTCTTCAAAAGAATATGAATACTATAAAGATAATTATGCTTTGTATTCTGATATTTATTCGAAATATTTAAATGATAATTCGGCAGAATTATATTATTACGGGTATGTTGCCGAACAATTTAACGAACTTAATCTTAGACGTAATAAAATATTTCTTGAAAAAATGGGACTATCCAAAGGTACACCTTCCGTGTCGAATACGGCTGAACATCATCCTCTTAATGTTCGTGTGTTGATTTCAGGCGGGTTTCATTCCTACGGAATAACAAAACTTCTTGATGAAAACAAAATTTCTTATATCACGTTGACTCCTAATATAAAAAAGAACGACTATCTGTATGAAAAGCAATATTTAAATTCCATAGTTGAACAGGCTGATGCGGATTTTAATGCCATATCCAAAAGACCTTTACTTGAACAGAATGCCGATCTTATTGCAAGAGATATTATGTCTTCGATGAATGAAATTCTTCCTGCTTTGCTTGAAACAAATCTGACTACCGAGCAGATAACGCAGACCGTAAATAAAAAAATTGAAGAAAATTCCGCACGGGATTTTATAAAATTTAACCTTGATAAAGACGGTATCGCTTCAATAACAATCGACGGTAAAGTGTATATGTTGGATTATCAGTCGGGCGAAGTAAAATTGTCCGACGGTATAACCGTTACCACACTTGCCAAAAATATTAAGACATTGATAAGAGAAATTTTGCTTGATAAAAATATAAGGCTTGCCAAACGATTGAATATCGGACAGACAAAGAAAAAATGGGAAGATATGTCAACTATGGAAAGAGCCGAGAAAATTTTCTTGGAACATAATATACTTTTTTCGAACTTTGCAAACGACATAATAACAAGTGTTTTTAAAAGGATTCCGAACAACGACGATCGTTCGCAAGATGGTGTATATAATACTTTTATGGAAATAAAAAATGATATAGGAGATGATTTTAAAGATTGTAAAGTTATAGTGTCAAATGCGAAGTCTCTTATAGGTGTTCGTCCCGACGGCTACGGTAATACCGAGGAATACGGTCTTTTATTTTATGTGGTTTGGGAACAAGACGAATACGGGAACGATAAAGCTAAAAATATTTTGATTTCAAATGAACTCTTGAAATATTTGGAAAGTTTTGATGAACACGGTTTAAGGCAGTTTTTTTATGATTTATTATGGCATGAAAGCTGGGAACATCTTGCCTTAACCGGTCAGGATGAAAGATTTAACGAATATGTTTTTTCGGGTAAATTATCAATGACATCGGAAGTTTTTCATGAATATATACAGACCCCGGAATTTACATCGTATATTGTAAATCAAGGTTATAATACATCTCAGATAAGACTTATGGAGCAAATGGAACGGGTGATTTACGAAGTTAACAGGAAAAATTCCGAATATTCCGACATACTTTCTTTGTTTAGTATCGACAGTAAATCCGAATATTCTTCAAAAGGGTTGGATACATTTCTGTCCGTGAGGACGGGAGAACAGGATGTTATAGACAGTTGCATTTCTCAGTTAGCCGACAAGACATTTACTCAATTGGAAACCCTTTACATAACACAGCAACAAAATATTAATCCGAACTATGATATCAAAAACGATTTGGATGGTTTTATAAAATTTTTAAATAAGTTTATTATTGTTTACAGAAAATCAAACGAATACATGACTCCGGATAAACTTGCGGATTTTATAAAAAAACAAGTTATACGGAAGTATTCTGTAACGGAAGAGGACGCTTCGAAAATATCAATACAGACTTACGAATTTAAAGATTTTCCGAAAACACAGAAACTTTCCGAAGAAGAAATCGAATTCAATAAGACAATAAAATCAAAGAGAGTCTTTATTTTTGATGATATCATTTCAAAACGAAGTGAAACTTTTAACAATATGTACAGTTCTCTTATGGACAGAGGTGCCGCAGGTGTTTACGGACTTGCATTTTTTGATTTGTCGAAAGAACCGAAAGAAAATGACAATATAATTTCCGATAAAACTTTTGAAAGAATACTTTCAAAACCGTCGATATTACTAAATGTTTTAAACAATGTTAACGGTAATGTAAAAAAATATGTGGCTTATTGGCTTACGCGTTTGCTTAATGACGAGAGAGGCGTTGAAGTAATAAAACAGATAAGTTCTATGGATAATGAAATTGTAAATAATCTCTTACACAGTTTGTTTGATATTTTGAAAAATAAAGAAACCGTTAGAGGTATAGAAAGTTATGATATTATCAATTTGATACTTGCCATCGGGTTTGGAAATAAAATAGATATTACGAATATAAGTAAAGAGGAACTTGATGCTTTTTTAAATAAATACGGATTTGAATTCGCTAACATAAATTATGAACCTTTGGAAATATCTTATGATGACTGGCATAACGATATTGCCGCACTTATAATATTTGCATATATGTCCGGATATCAGTATATAAAAGCTTTGGGTGTTAACGACATAGACGGAACTGAAAATAGATACGGTAGCTCTAACAGAAGTTTGATAGAAAGTATGTGCGGAAAATATATTATAAATTTTGAAGATATAAAAAGGAAATTAAAGCATTCTTATGACGGTTTTAATGAAGAAGCCGAAGATGAAGATGTAAAGAATATGAGGCTTTTTCTTGAAGCGGCGAGAGAAGAGTTTGAAAAAGGTATCCGGATAATTGCAGAGAAATATAATATAACGGCAGAAATACCGGATGACGAACAGAAAGAAAAATATGTAAGCGATGTGGAAAAACTTGAGAAAGCTTATAAAGATGCGGTAATAAAAGTTATGTTGGAAGCTAAAAGAATAACATTAAAACGTTTGGCCGAGCAGAAAATAGTTATAGATGAGAATATGTTTTTAATAATGGGCGGAGGTTCTTTGGTTAAAGGGGATATTATGACGGATTCCGATATTTATTATGATATAGTTGTCCCCGACGGAATAATTTCAAAATCCATAGGGCTCAGATTTGCACCGTTGTATTCTTCTATTTTAAGACAGGCAGGTTTAACAAATTATCACGTTTTAAAATATTCTACAACACATATGAATAAACAGAATATAAATACATTTGTTGACGAAAAAGAACTCGTCCCGTTTTTGAATTATGAAATACTTTCTACTTCGGAAAAAAAGAAGAATTTGTACGACAGATATATGACTTCCATATTGGACAAAAGTTTAAGTGAGGCAGAAACTACGGCGGAGAATTTGGCTTTAGTCAATAAAAGGTATAGTTCCATAGCTCGGGAAGGGGACGGTTGGTTGGAAAGCTCTTTCCTTATTTCTTATGAAGAAGATAAAGGAAAAATTTTTACGACAAGATCGGTATTACAGTCCTTGGAAACCAAACTAAATGAAATTGTTTTTGATTATTTGGTGTATTATAAGAATGTTGGTGATATGCCGACGGATATTCCGGTTTCGGTAAAAGAACAAATTGAATTTATTAAAAACGGAATTTATAAAGATAATAAAGAATTGCAGGTTTATATGGATTCCGTTTTCGGTGCGTGGCAGTTTCTTGCATCGTGCAGATATGTAAGCAAGAATAATTCGTGGACGGATTTTTTGCCGGGAGAAAAACAGGCGATTGAGACGATAAACAAATTTGTTTTAAGAAATACGACTGCAGAAAGCTATGATGCTTTGTTCGAAGAAAAAATTAACGAGATAACAAATTGTAAAGAATTTTTATCGGTTATAGAAAACTTTGCGTATGACAATTCTATGGATATGGAAATATTCAGAAACGGTTATGCAAAATATGCTCATTTGGAAGCATGGAAACAATCGGCAAGCAAAGATAAAGATAATGAAGAACTGTTTCTGTTTGCACAGGCAGTTTCTTTGTTAATAGATATTGACAAAGATGTTTTGGAAAAAAAGTTGTCGAAAATAAAAATTAAAGGATTTGATAAATATTTTAAAAAACTTACCGAAAGTATCGACGCCATAAAACGTATAGATGATAAATTTCCTGAATATTCTCATATAGCAGGGGAACGTTCTATACAAAATTATTGGGACGCTGTTGCAAAGTGTGCAGGCAACGAAGAAACACTGCTTGCACTTATTGCACATAAACTTACAAAAGCACAAGTTACAAAAGAAAAAGAGAACGAATATCTTTTGTATGCGGTATATCTTCCTCTTGCCAAAAGATTCGGTAATGCTGATATTTATGAATATGTCAGAAACGATTTGTTTGAATATTCTCATCCGGGTGCATATTTGAATTTGTTAAAAATAATTGAAACTTTGTACGGAAAACCTTATTCCGAAATTCCTCAGATAAATGAAAAAATAAGAAACGGAATAAAAGAATTTCTCAGTACCAAAGGATTGCCGGATTCTGTTTTTAATATAAATTACAGAGTAAAATCGTTATATAGTATTTATGAAAAATTAAATTCTTCAAGAAGAAACGAAGATAGTGCCAATGAATTGTTGGAAGAAGCCGATATCAACGCCATCAAATATATTTTGAGTTTTAACGGGACATTGTTTGACGATATAATAAGAAAAGCTTATCCCGAAAAAAATATGAATATCGAAACAATAAAAAAAGAAATATTGGAGTATGTGGAGGAGAATTTCGTCTCTTTGTCCGCCGATCGTCAAAAACAGTTACGCGATATTTTAACGGAGATGAAAAATGCGATTTTTTACGATTATAATATTGTTGACTATGTGAACAAATATTTGTCGGAAGTTATTACCGACTGCAGAAATCCTGACGGTAGTTTAAATACCAAAGAATTAAAGAACAAGCTTGAAAAAGACGGTAGATTTTTTGAGTTGTGGTTTGTGGAATTATTTGAAAAGGATTTGAGAGATTTTATAGGGTTGCATGTTGTTATCGACGATGTTAAATATAAAGAAGCCGTAAATATTGCAAGAGGAGAAAAAGATTCCGGGCTGAATGAATATTCGGAACTTTTGGAGTTTATCAAAAACGCACAGGATTTGGAATTTGCAAGATTTGAAGAAGATAAAAAAAATAAACAGGCAAGATTGAAAATCAGTGCCGCCGTAAAATCTTCCAGATTTTCTTTGCCGGTGGAACTGTGTTTTTATGAAAAGTCCGATCATGAAGCCGAAACTTACGGTGTGTATAATTTTAAGAAGATTTCTTCTCCTCATTATATTTACAAAATGGGTAAAAGAATTGTTTCTGCTTTTTTTGAAAGTGTTTTTTTAAAAGAAATGGATTACTCGTTTTTAAATAATAATGAAGACGAACTTTCTTACGAAGAAACGTATGATGGAGAAGCGAGCCGGAAAACGGAAGCAAAAAGAATGATTTTTACTGCCGACGGTTTTGTGCCGACAAGTAATTTGGCATGGAATTTCGACAGAATTAATTACAATTTCCGTGATACGGTAACATGTTTTGTCGAGTATGACGGAAAAGTTTATATTCAACAGTTGCCAAATGACGCTACGATATTTGACTTGGCTACCGGCAGATATTTTTCCGATGATAGAGATGTTTCCGTTTATAACGAAGCCGGAGAACCGTTAACTTCAAATCTTGCCGTTGAGAATTACGGAACTTATAAGATTATTAAAGGTCATGATACAATTGTTTTGCCGTCTTCCGAAGCAGATATCCATACTACAAGAGCTAAGCTTATTTTCAGAGGAGACCGGCCTAAAAAAAGTTTTATTACCAAAGCCATTAAAGAACTGGGGTCAAGTGATTATATATCAAAACTTATCAATATTATTTTAAGCAGTGATGAATATAAACGTTTGATTGACGAGAAAAAATTGAGATATTCGGACATTGCGGATAGAATTTATCAGGATCAGGTAAAAAATAAAGATTTTAGTCTTTTGAAAAAAAATGTGCAGGAAGATCTGCAGGAACAGTATTTTAAAAACGATATAGTGACAATTCTTAAAATCTTATCCGATTTTTATAACAGGAATGAACTTTTGGATAAAACTTCTTCAAGAGTATTTGAGCGTTCGGTTCAGATAGCGGCACATTATAATTTGGCTAACGTTTTGGAATTGTTTGAGGCTTTGGATTACGGTTTGATAAATTTTGAAGATATAAAGGATTTGTACAGAACCTGTATATACATAAAAACCGAGTCCAAAACGATTTCTGCAAATGATATTATTGATAAAATTGAAAAACATTTTAAAGTTGTTCGAGTTGACGGATACGGATACAATTTGATTATTAACGGTATCAAATACAAAGTGGAAGATGCAAAAGATTTTGATTATGATTTTCTGAAACAGTTAATGAGTATAGAAGACTTAAATCTTATTCAGGTGTCAAGTAAAAATGATACAAAATGGTCTGACGATAAAGAAAGTATTTTGATAACGATAGATTTCAGAATGCCGGAAGAACCGTTGGCATTGATGTCTTTAGGTAACAATGTGGACCGGCTCGTTAAAAATTATGCCGTTTCCCATCCGGATATGGTTAAGAGAGTTATGCTTATGGCAGAGAAATTTGTTCAACCTGAAGATGTCCCGGATTTTGAAGATATAAGCTCGCTGTTTGATGAGTATCCCGTATTGCTTATGCAAATACTTTTAGGTATTTATTCCGAAGACGGTTCGGCAGTATTATCCGAAGAGACACCTTTCCTTACACAGGATGAAACTGAAATTTTGAAAAATGAACTTCAGACGGTACTTTCTTCGAATGAAATATTTGTTTCCGATACAAGAATTGCCGTATCGAGAAGTTTGGATTTGGCTGAAAGTGCCGATTCTTATTCTTTTGCAACTCTTGATGTTTCAAACGGTGTTGCAACGTTGTTTATAAGTGAGGCTTTCTTAAGAATGCTTGATAAACTTCCCGCAAACGAAAAAGAATATTTCTTAATTCAGCTTGCCGCACATGAAGCTATGGAATATTCCGCATCCGTAGGTAATAAAGATTTTAATTACGAGGCATTCCATGAACAATTGGAATCGGATACCGACCAGAAAAACTTAATGGAAAAAGCAGCATCCGTTGCTCCCGATGTTGTAAAAATGAGGATATCTCTTATAAATGTTATCAATGCTTTACAAAGTTTAAAAATTAACAATATTTCAGGCGACACAAATATTGATGATATCTTTTCAAACATCGATATTATTCCCAACGATATTACCGGTGCTTTAAATAATTTCGCAAAAGTTTTGGGATATACTTTAAGCGGTGATGTTGTTCCCGTTATTTATGGTAATGAGGGGTTGGAGGATATTTCGTTGGAAGATTTAAAAGATATTATATTTTTAATTTCCGTTACCAACCCGCAGGAAAAAGCAAAGATATTTTCTGTTTTTGAAGGAATTGCCAAAACCAATGAAAAATTTACAACAGTTGACGGCATCCTTTCCGTGCTTGAAAATTATTTTGATAAAAATTCAGCTCGTTTTATGTTGATGTCGGAATTTGTTAAATATCTATACTCCGACACTTCATTACAGCGTCCCGTTAGGAATATTGAGCCTGTTCTGCCCGAGCCGTCTGCCGACATCGGCGACATTTCGTCCATCACTTCACTTGACGAACAGACCAAAAGAGTTCACAGATTACTTGCAGCCGCTTAGTAAATTAATTACTTGTATTCAATAGCGATTACGATATTATCTTTTAAATTCATATATCGTAATAGCGAGCATCGTTTACTTTTTAATGAGATTGCCCGGTTGGCGGTTTACATTTTTTTATATTTTTTATAAAATAAAGAGGTTCGGATAAACTTTAAAAACAAAGACGAAAATAAAATGAAAGAAAAAGCAATTGATATCGGAAAAAAACATGAGCATGAGGCAGCCGATTATTTGAAAAGCATAAAATATAAAATATTGGAATTGAATTTTAAGTTACTTCCTATAGGAGAAATAGATATCATTGCTAAAGATAAAGATACTTATGTATTTGTCGAAGTAAAATACAGAAAAAATAATCTCTACGGAACACCTGCCGAATTTGTAACCAAAACAAAACAAGATAAAGTAATAAGAACAGATTTATGTTATCTCAAGAAAAACAGAATCAAATCCGATTTCAGATTTGATGTTGTTTCCATTTGCGGCGAAGAAATAGAGCATATCAGGAATGCTTTCAGCGGCAATCGTTACTATATATAATTTACAATTTACAATTTATAATTTATAATGTATAATAATAAAAATTGTGAAGCGAGGAACAAAAAGCGGAGCTTTTTGTTGTTGAAAAGTTGATAATGGCAGAAGATTGGTGAGAAATTTATGATTGGGATAGATATTGAAGAAGTAAGTCGCTTTAAAAAATTAATAAAAGATAAGAAATTTGTTGAACGAATTTTTTCCGAAGATGAAATAAAATACTGCTCGTCAAGGAAGAATTCCGTTCAACATTTTGCCGTGCGTTTTGCAGGTAAAGAAGCCGTTTGGAAAGCCGTAAACAATAAAATAAAAAATATCGTCATAACCGATATTTCTTTTAAAAATTCGTTGTCGGGCAAACCGGAAGTTTATATAAAAAATAAAAAAATAAAAAATATTGAAGTTTCTTTTTCGCACACGAAAGCTATTGTAACAGCAATAGCTTTGTTGAAAAGCTGATAACGACAGTTGAATAGTTGAAGAGTTGAATAGTTGAAGAGTTGAGAACGACAGTTGAAAAGTTGGGAAGTGCAAAATATAAGCTGATTTTTGGTAAAGTTAATAGATTTATGAACACAATATATTTCAATAAAAAAATCTTTAATCGAGATAAATCAAGTTATAAAAATGATTTCGGACATATTTTGGTTATTGCCGGTTCACGCAATATGCCGGGAGCAGGTGTGTTGTGTGCGAATGCCGCAATAACTGCAGGAGCAGGCCTTGTTACCTTTGCTTTTCCCGAATCGGCATATACGGGAGTTTGTGCAAATATTAAGCCCGAAATAATGCTGTTGCCTCTTGAAGAAAAAAATAATAAATTAACAAAAAATGCGGGAAAACAAATTACGGATTTTATCGGGAAAAGAAAAATATCTTCCGTCGTTATAGGTTGCGGATTAGGATTGAAAGATAAAAATTTTGTAACAAATTTAATTTTTACAATTGTAAAAAATTTTGATGTTTTTATAACGATAGATGCCGACGGACTAAATGCACTTGAGGGTAAACAAAAAAACGGTATAATAAAAGAATTTAAAAATGCCAAGTCTAAAATAATCGTTACTCCTCACCCGAAAGAATTTGAAAGAATTTCCGGTATAAAATATAAAGATGACGAAAAATACAGAAAAGAAATAACAAAAAATTTTGCCGAAAAAAATAACATAATTTCTGTTCTTAAAGGATATAAAACGGTTGTTTCCGACGGCAAAAAAGTTTATGTAAATAATACCGGCAATCCCGGTATGGCAACTGCCGGCAGCGGAGATGTTTTGGCAGGGATGATTTCTGCCGTTGTTTGCAACAAAGAAGAAAATTTATTGCAAAAAGTTTCAAATGCAGTTTATCTGCACGGACTGGCAGGAGATTTCGCTGCAAAAGAAAAAACCGAAACATGTATGACAGCCGGCGACATAATTTTAAATTTACCAAAAGCTTTTTTAAAGGAGAAAATATGAACCTGTTACCGATATTAAAAAAAATCAGAAGACATATTCATAAAAATCCCGAGCTGAGCAATAAAGAGTTTAAAACTGCGGATTTCGTTGAAAAAATATTGAAAGAAAACGGTATAAAAACTTACAGGCTTTGCAAAACCGGTGTAATAGGAATATTGGAAGGTAAGAAAAAATCTTACGGCAGAACAAAAACCGTTGCTTTAAGAGCAGATCTTGATGCGTTGCCTATACGGGAAAAAAATACACATTCTTACAAATCGCAAAACCCCGGTGTAATGCATGCGTGCGGGCATGACGGCAATACTACCATTCTTCTCGGGGCAGCAATGATATTATCAAAACAAACGGAAGAATTCTCGGGGAAAATTCAGTTTACTTTTCAGCTTGATGAAGAGACTGCCGGTGGCTCAAAAAAAATGATAAAAGCCGGAGTTCTTTCGAAAAACAAAGTTGATTGTATCTTAGGCGTTCATGTAAGCCCTTGGGTAAAAACCGGAAAAGTTGCATTAAAATATGGTGCCATGATGGCGGGCGTAGATAAATTTGTTATAGAAATAAAAGGTCTTTTGGGACACGGTGCGTATCCTCATTTGTCAAAAGATCCCATAGTTGCCGCAAGTGAATTCGTTTCAAGTTTACAGACTATAGTTTCAAGAAGAATTAATCCTATAGAACCTGCAGTAGTTACAGTAGGCAAAATTGAGGGAGGTTCTCAGTATAATATAATTGCGGATAAAGTAACTCTTGTCGGAACTGTCAGAACTTTCAGTTTACAAACAAGAGATTTTATAAAGAAAGAAATGATTAACAGGCTTGAGGGAATATGCAAAAGTTATTCCATGGAATATACTTTTGATTATCAATTATTGAATAGCCCGTTAATAAATACATCGTCGATAGTGGATGTGTGTCTTGAAACGGCTAAAGAATGTTACGGCGAAAAAAATGTTGTGTTGTTGGAACATCCGTCTATGGGCGGTGAAGATTTTGCCGAATATTTGAAAGAGATAAAAGGTGCTTTTATTTATGTCGGAACATCTTCAAATGAAAAAACTTCTTATCCTTGGCACCATGAAAAGTTTGATATGGACGAAACTGCTCTTCCGAAAGGAGCAGAACTTTTAGCGGAAATAGCAAAGCGATTTCTTAGTGGTATGGATGTATAGAGGAAAGGGAAAATCGCAAGGTGATTTTTTGTGGACAGAATTTGAAATTTTTAATATAATAGCAGAATATAGAACTATATAAATTGAAAGGGGATAATAATATATGAAAAGAGAAGTATATTGCGGAAAAGTAGATGAAAGTTTTATCGGGAAAAATATAGTCGTCAGCGGGTGGGTACATTCCAGAAGAGATCACGGCGGTGTTATTTTTATAGATTTAAGAGACAGAGAAGGCATAGTTCAGATAGTTTTTCAGCCGGAGAAAAAAGAAATTTTTGCTCAGGCGGAACACTTGAGAAGCGAATATGTTTTGTCCGTTAAAGGACTTGTTCGCAACAGACCGGAAGGAACGGTTAATCCGAATATGTTTACGGGAAAAGTTGAAATTGTCGTCGAAGAATTGGAAGTAATCAACTCTTGTCCCGTTCTTCCTTTGGAAGTGGATGACTACAAAGAAACTTCCGAAGAAATAAGATTGAAATACAGATACCTCGACTTAAGAAGACCGTCATTTCAGAAAAATTTTATCTTAAGACATAAAATTTCTCAGACCATAAGAGAATATCTTAACAGAGAAGGTTTTCTTGAAATAGAAACTCCTTTCTTAACAAAATCAACTCCGGAAGGTGCAAGAGACTTTTTAGTTCCTGCCCGTTTGGCACACGGAAGTTTTTATGCTCTTCCTCAGTCTCCTCAGATATTTAAACAAATTTTGATGGTTGCCGGTTTTGATAAATATTATCAGATAGCAAGATGTTTCAGAGATGAAGATTTAAGAGCCGACAGACAATTGGAATTTACGCAGGTTGATATGGAAATGTCGTTTATCGACGAGCAGGATATTATGACTATTGTTGAAAATATGCTTGCGGCTATATTTAAAAATGCATTGAATATCGAGATAAAAACTCCTTTTTTAAGAATGCCTTATGACGAAGCAATGCTTCGTTTCGGTTCTGATAAGCCCGATACGAGATTTGCAATGGAAATAAAAGATTTTACAAAAGAACTTGCAAACTGCGGATTCGGCGTATTTAAAAATGTTATTGCAAAAGGTAATGTTGTCAGAGGGTTATGTATAACGGGCGGAGCAAAATTTTCAAGGTCCGAAATTGACGGATTGACGAAGTTTGTCGGGGAGTTCGGTGCTAAAGGGCTTGCTTGGATGAAAATTACAGCCAACGGTGCGGAATCCAATATTGTTAAATTCTTTACTAAAGAAGAAATCGATACGATTATAAACAAACTTGAAGCTAAAGACGGCGACTTGGTAGTATTCCTTGCCGACGAAGTTGATATAGTGGCTCAGGGACTCGGTGCATTAAGATTGAAAATGGGCAAACAGCTCGGAATGATTGATAAAAATAAATTCAATTTCTTGTGGGTAGTAGATTTTCCTTTGTTTGCTTGGGACAAAGAAGAAAGAAGATGGGTTGCAAACCATCATCCGTTTACGGCAGTAAAGGAAGAAGATGTTGATAAACTTACACAGGAAAAGGCCGGCGAAGCTAAAGCAAGAGCTTACGATGTTATTTTAAACGGAGTAGAGCTTGGCGGCGGTTCCATAAGAATACATAAATCCGATATGCAGGCAAAAGTATTTAATCTTTTAAATATTACCGAAGAATCCGCAAAAGAAAAGTTCGGGTTCTTGCTGGATGCATTAACTTACGGTGCACCTCCGCACGGAGGACTGGCGATAGGGTTTGACAGATTATGTGCATTGGTTTTGGGAGAAGAGTCCATCAGAGAAGTTATAGCTTTCCCTAAAACGCAGAAAGCAATCTGTCCGTTATCGAATGCTCCGTCGCCTGTTTCAGAAAAACAGTTAAGAGAACTTGGAATAAAATTAAAAGAGAAAAAGCCGGAAGCATAATAAAATAGAAAAAAATACAGGGTATTTTTTATAATGAAAATATTAAATGACTGGCTCAAATCAAAAATAAAACAGTTCCTTCTGTTTCTGGTAAAGAAACTGGATGAAGATATTCCGATAACGCCTAAAATCAGGTTGTCGGGCAATAATATATTTAAAAAAGAAATAAATTTGCCGGCGTGGCTGGTAACTTCGGTTTTATTTGTTGCGGTGTTTATAATGCTGTACAAGCAGGCTGCATGTTCAAATAAAGAAGCGTTGGGGATACTTTTGTTTCTCATTGCCGTTTTTGTTTTTGTAATATTTTATTTTAGGACAGAAGCAAAAAAAATAAATCTCGACAGTAACAAACTTTTTATAATCTTTTTTATAGTTATATCGTCTCTGTTGTTTTATCAGATTTATACGTCAAAACTTTCGGCAATATCATTTCCTTTGCCGTTGTTTACGGTTTTATTGGCACTTCTTGTTTCCGTGAGAGTGGCGATTACTTATGCTTTTGTCTTTTCTTTAATTATGATGCTCGGTGAAAATTTTTCTGTTTTAAATCCCATGATGCATATATGCGGAAGTTTGATTGCCGTAATTAATATCAGAAAAATCAGGAGCAGAGCACAGTTTGTAAGGGTCGGAATAAAAATATTTTTTGCCATGCTTGTTCCTGCCGTAATTTATTATTTGTTTGACCTCAGAAGTTTATATGAAACAGAAGAAACTGTAGCTTATATAGCAACAAATGCGTCTTTGTCGGTACTTATGATATTGGCATTTCTTCCCATATTTGAATCTTTTTTCTCCAGAACAACAAATATTAAACTGATAGAATTGGCGGATTTTAATAATCCGCTTTTAAAACGTTTAATGCTTGAAGCTCCCGGAACCTACCATCATTGTTTAATGACGGCATCTTTGGCTGAGCAGGCTGCGGAAGCCATTGAAGAAAATTCTCTTCTTGCAAGAGTGTGTTCGTATTATCACGATATAGGCAAATTAAAAAATCCCGAATATTTTATAGAAAATCAGGCCGGACATGAAAATCCGCATGACGAGCTTTCTCCGTCAATGTCAGGACTTGTATTGGTGGCACATGTAAAAGACGGTGTAGCCTTTGCCAAAAAGAATAAACTGGATAAAGTTATAATTGATGCAATAAATCAACATCACGGGACATCGCTTATACAGTATTTTTATTTTAAAGCGATAGAACAGGATAAAGATAATGTCAGCGAACAGGATTTTCGTTATCCCGGCGAAAAGCCCAAAACCAAAGTTAACGCAATTTTAATGATAGCCGATTCTGTTGAAGCTATAGCAAGAACTCTTCAGGACAGAAGTGCAGGTAAGCTTCAGGAAGTTGTTGAAAAAGTTATAAATAATAAATTTACCGACGGACAATTTTCGGACTGTTCCATAACTCTTGAAGATTTGTCGAAGATTTCGAAAAGTATGACGACGGTTCTCTGCGGGATGTATCATGCCAGGATAGAATATAAAACACGATAGGGGTTATATAGTTGAAGAGTTGAAGAGTTGAAAAGTAAAGTTGAAAACGGCAAGATCTAAGCTGAAAATTACGGAGTAATTTTTTTAAATGAAAGAATTAATTTTTACGGGATTTGATAAAAAACTTATACCGTCACTTGAAAAGACGGCAAAATTTGCTCTGAAATATGAAAAGATAAATAATTATAGTATTAGTTTTACGCAAATTTCCGATGCCGATATAAAACGTATGAACAGGAAATACAGGAAGGTAAACAGAATTACCGATGTTATATCTTTTCTTGTTGATGAAAAACTTTTTATGGGAGATATTTATATCTCTGATAATCGTCCTAAAAAAAATGCTAAAAAATACGGTTTTACTTATGAACAGGAACTTTGTTATTTGGTAATACATTCCATCCTTCATTTGGAAGGATACACGGATTACGATCCGAAAAATAAAAAAATGATGTTTGATAAACAGGACAAAATATTTAAATGTATATTCTTGTAGGTCTTGCTTGTTTAATATTTTTTTTATCGCTTTCCGCATTTTGGTCTGCTTCCGAAATTGCGTTGAACAGCCTTTCAAAATACAGAGTTAAAAAACTTATCGTTTTAAAAAAATCAATCGCAGAACCCTTATTAAGATGGCTTAACAGTCCGTACTATTTATTGACGGTTATTTTAACCGGCAATGTTGTTTCCGATATGATGATAAGTTTTGTCGCGGATTCTTTATCCGTAGAGATTTTCAGTATGATTAACAGAAATATAGTGGAATTTCTTACATGGATAGTAACGACATCTGTTGTTTTGGTAATAGGGGAAATTACTCCCAAAATTTACAGTCGTGCAAACTCTCAGAAAGTTACATTATGGGCAGTGCCTATTTTGTCGCAGGTGGAACATGTAACCAAACCTTTTTTGTATCCGATAATGAAAGTGCTTGATTTCTTTTTTAATAATAATGACGAGGATGACGAGTATCCCGTTTTATCCAAGGATGAAGTAAATTCTTTAATTACTCAGGCTGACAGAGAGGGAGTTTTTGATAAAAATATCAGCACCATGCTTGAACGTTCAGTATGGTTTACCGAGACTATTGCCGTAAAAATAATGACGCCTTTTAAGGAAATAGAAGCCGTTGACATAAACAATGACGACGAAAAATTTATAGACCTGATAGTAGAAACTTCAAGAAGCAGAGTTCCGATATACAGAGGAACAAAAGAAAATATTATCGGCTATGTTCATATAAACGATGTTCTTATGATATGGAAAGAACAAAATGAAAAATTAATAAAAAAATGTATTAAACCTGCATATTTTATAGAACCGGACAAAAAAATAAGCGAGTTGTTGAAAGAGTTGCAGGCGGGGACCACGCATATTGCATTTGTAAAAAATAATAAAAATAAAATATTGGGTATGGTGACTTTGGAAGATATCGTCGAGGAGATAGTCGGAGAAATTCTCGATGAAAATGATGAAATTTAAAAGTATCAAACAAATTGTTTTTTCGGTATAATTTATGATAACAGTAATAATTAAACTGATTATATTTATTTTCTTTATGGGTTCGGCGGCATTTTTTTCCGCTGCAGAAACCGCAGTTACAAGCCTGACAAGTTATAATGTGCAAAGGCTGAAAGAAAAATATAATAAGCTTTACAAATACTTTTTCTTTTGGGAACAGAACAGTAACGACGTTATTACTTCGATTATAGTCGGTATTAATATTTCCGTAGTTGCAATAGGAGTTTCCGCAACATCGGTAGCACTTGATTTGATAGATATGTATAAACTTGATAAAAGTTTGTATATGGCACTTGTTCCGATAATAACAATATTTCTTACGCTTATTTTTGCAAATTTAATACCGAAAACTTACGGAAGATATGAAGCCGAAAAAGTAGTGATAAAAACTTTTCCCGTAGTTATAAAATTTACACATATAAGCAGATTTGCAAATGAATTTCTTGTGTCGATATCAAGCGGTATATTGAATTTTTTCGGAAGAAAAACTCAGGAACCGCAACGCATACAGCCTGACGAAGTGGAATTTCTTTTATCAAATGAAAATGTTTCTCCTTTATCTACGACTTCAAGAAAAATTATAAACAGAATTATAGAGTTCAGAAAAACTAAAATTACTCAGGTTATGGTTCCTAAATCGGATATACTTGCCGTAAATATCGAACAACCGAGAGAAAAAGTAATGAACGAAATAGTTGCAACGCAGTTTTCAAGAGTTCCCATTTACAGAGGCTCGATAGATAATATTATAGGAATTATCACGGCAAAAGATATCGCTATGGCGTGGAGAACAAATGATGTTTTGGCGATAGAAGATTTAATTCGTCCCGTCTATTATGTGCCGGAAACGGCATACATAAAACAAATAATTTTGGAATTTAAAAAAGGCACAAACAATATGGCTATAGTCGTGGATGAATTCGGCTCGACTATAGGGCTTGTTACGATGGAAGATTTGTTGGAAGAAATAGTAGGTGAAGTGTGGGATGAATACGACGAAGTTGAAGATGAAGATGTAATAAAAATATCTCAAGGGAAATATCTTATAAATGCAGGTAAATCTATATCGGACATAAATGACGAACTGAAATTAAATATTCCGGAAGATCATTTTACTACGATAAACGGGTGGATATTGGAACATTTCGGCTATATCCCAAAAAGATATGAAAAATTTGTTTGGAATAATATTGAAATTGAAATAGAGAGCGTAGAAGCAAGAAAAGTAAAAAGAATAATATTGAAAATTAAGTAGAAGATTAAAAAATTGCGGAGCAATTCGGGAAATTAACAAAAAATGTATCACAACATAAAAGCATTAATTCTTAATGTATCATTATCAAAGGAAGCGGATAAGCTTATAACTGCGTTCTCTTCGAAATGGGGTAAGATTTACGCTAATGTTCCCGGTGCGAAAAAAATAGTTGCCAAACTTTCAGCCGCAACAGAACCTATTACCGAGACTGAGTTGATAGTGTACCAGGGGTCGCCTTATGCACGTCCTACGGTTACCGGTGCAAAAATATTGAATTATAACAGCGAGGTTAAGCAGGACTTTTACAGGAATATGCTTGCGTTTTATGTGTGTGAGATAAGTGATAAATTTGCACCTCTTCATATGCCTAATCCTAAAAAATACGAGCTTATAGCCAGAACTTGGAACCTGCTTGGAACTTCAAAAACTCCGTTGAGAGTGTTGACGGCATTTTCTTTAAGATTGCTAAAACTTTCAGGATACAATATGATAGAGTATTTAAATAAAAATTATTCCAATATGAAAAAAGAAGATATTATTTATTTAAAAAAAGTTTCCAACTGTAACGGCGGTATGCTTGATACTATGGAAGAATTTCAAAATAGCGACGATAAAGTTATGTGGAACTATGTTGAAAGTTATATTACCACATATATTCGCCAACCGTCCGTCGGAATGTTTCTAAAGAAATTAGAATTTAGCAATTAGAAAGTAAAAATTAATACAAAAGACAAAATTTAAATGACCGCATTAGATGAATTTAAATTAATTGATTTTATAAAAAAACACAATACCAAACCTAAAAAATTTCACAATGTCGATTTGGATATAGGTGATGATTGCTTTGTGTATAATTCTTCCGACAAAAACAAGTATGTTGTAACTACCGATATTTTAATTGATAATATTCATTTTAGAACCGATTGGGCAACGCCTGAACAGATAGGACAAAAAGCCATAGAAGTAAATGTCAGTGATATTGCTTCCATGGGAACGGCTAAGCCTCTTTATGCTTTTATTTCCGTAGGAATACCGAAAAATACTTCCGAAAAATTTATAAAAAATTTTTTTTCTTCCGTTAAGAAAACTTGTGATAAATATGATATACATCTTTCCGGAGGAGATACGGTCGGTGCGGAAGCTTTGACGATATCGGTAACCTTAATAGGAATCGCTTACGATAAAATAATTACAAGAACGGGTGCAAAGAAAGGAGATTTAATTTTTGTTTCGGGAACTTTCGGTGACAGCGGAGCGGGACTGGAGATAATGTATAATGTACAATGTACAACGTACAAGAATCCTTTCAACTTTTCAACTTTTCGACTTTTAAACCGGCATGAGCGTTTGCTTGTGCAGAGGCATATTGTTCCGAAAGCTCGGTTGAAATTGGCGAACGAGTTAACAAAAAAATCAAACATAACCTCAATGACCGATTCGTCCGACGGACTTTTTAAATCTGTAGAACTTCTTGCGGGGAATAAAGGTGCTGTCGTAAATATGGAACAAATTCCCGTATCAAAAGATTTGGTAAAATATTGCAAGAATGATTTAAATAAATTATATAATTTTGCACTGTTCGGCGGAGAAGAATTTGAATTGGTTTTTACGGCAGACAAACAAGATTATGATAAAATAAAAAAATTTTTTAAGAATATAAAATGTATCGGAAAAATAACCGACAATAAAAAAATAAAATATTTACGTAATAACAAAATACGGAACATAAAATATGACGGATATAAACACTTTTAAAAATAAAATTTTTTATACCGAAACCGATGAAGAAACAAGAAATCTCGGCAAAAAGTTTGCAAAAATTTTAAAACCGAAAGATATAGTCTTTTTTAACGGGGATTTGGGAGCAGGCAAAACTACATTCATACAGGGTGTTTTATTTTATTTCGGTATAAAAAAATTTGCTCGCAGTGCCAGTTTTATGTTGGTGAGCGAATTTGAAAGTAAACTCTGTCCGATATATCATTTGGATTTATACAGACTTGATGAAAATAATACTTTTGATTTGGGAATAGACGAATATTTGTTTGGAGAAGGGATTTCCTTAATTGAGTGGAGCGACAGATTGAAACATTATAATATTAAGTCTCGTTGGGAAGTAAATATTGATTATACCGAACACGGAAGAAAAATTGCCATCAGGCAATTTTGAAGATTTGATGATTGGAAGATTAGCAGATTAGAATCAAAAAGGAAAATGAAATGAAAATATTGGCAATTGAAAGTTCAGGCAGTTCGCTAAGCGTTGCAATAAGCGAGAACGGTAATATCATGACGGAATATTTTTATAATGCAGGCAAAATCCATTCCGATGTTTTGGTTCCCTTGACAGAAAAAATAATAAAAGGAGCAAAATGGGAATTGCGGGATATTGATAAGTTTGCCGTAAATATCGGACCGGGAAGTTTTACCGGAATAAGGGTGGCGATGTCCGTTATAAAAACTTTGGCACAAACATTAAACAAACCCGTAGTTGCATGCGACAGCCTTGATGTATTAAAAAATCAGTTAAATGTTAATATAAAAGGAATAAAAATCGTCCCGGCCGTTGATGCGTTAAGAAATGAAGTTTATGTTAAACAGAAAAATGAAATTATTATAGAGTCCGTAGAAAAATTTGTAAACGATTTAAAAAAATATAAAAATAATGTTGTTATTGTCGGCTCTGCCGTATTTACTTATCAAAAATTATTTGTTAAAGAACTTGGCAAAAATTCCGTATCGTTACAAGAGTGGCAGAATTTTCCGAGAGCTGCAACACTTGCACTCATGGCGGAAAAAATAGACGGAGTATCTTTCGATAAAGTAGAACCCGTATATGGCAGAAAATCTTGGGCAGAAGAGAAGAAGACAAATTTTAGTTGACTTAAAAAAAAGTTTTAGGTATAATATTTGCCTGTTAGACAAAGCGGGCCTGTAGCTCAGTTGGTTAGAGCACTCGACTCATAATCGAATGGTCGTAGGTTCAAGTCCTACCAGGCCCAAGTAAAAAAGCTCTTTAATTTTGTGTAAATAAGTAAAGGAAGTTCCGTGAGTGCTTTGGCACAATTCGGACACTGCCCGGCAACGGTAATCAAAAGAAATTTTGTAGTCCGGTCTATTACTTATTTTTTTATAACAGTAAGTCTGTTGCTTTTCCTGGGAAAAGAAGCTATTTGCAGATAAATTAAAGAAAATTTATGGGCGATTTATATAACCGTTTTCCTTTTAGGAAACCGGTTTTTTTTATTTTTCGCTCTCTGTCATTCCCTAGGTTTGTTGTCGGGAATCTCGTAGTTGCAGTTTGCCGTTGTCGTTTATTGTACATTGTACATTATACATTATACATTGTACATTGTCGTTCTCAACTTTTCAACTATTCAACTGTCGTTCTGTCATGCTGAGCTTGTCGAAGCATCTCGTCGTTGTAGTTGCCGTTCATTGTACATTGTACATCATACATTGTACATTGTCGTTCTCAGCTCTTCAACTATTAAACGATTAGTTGTAAGTCGTTATAAAATTTTTTAGAGGAAATATGATTATAGTAATAACCGGTAACGGAAAAGGTAAAACTACATCTTCAATAGGTCAAATTGTCAGAGCTTTGGGACACAACCAAAAGGTCTGCTTGGTTCAGCTTTTTAAAGGTGAAAATTTTTACGGTGAACAAAAAATATTGAACAAACTTGAAGGACTTGACTTTTTTTCTTTCGCAAAAAAGCATCCTTTTTGTTTTAAAGAAATAACAAAAGAACAAGTTATAAAAGAGTGTTCTGATGCTTTGCAGAAATTAAATAAAATTGCAGAAAATAATAAATATGATTTGATAGTTCTTGAAGAGTTTAATATTGCACTAAGAGACGGATATATTCAAGAAGATTCTTTGATAAACATTATAAAAGAATTAAATAAAAATACTAATGTTATGATAACCGGCAGAGGAGCAAGTGATAAATTAGTTGAACTTGCCGATTTGGTAAGCGAAGTAAAAGAGATAAAACACCCTTATAATAAGGGGATACCGGCACAAGAGGGAATAGAATATTAATTGCTTTGCAATTAATATTGTTGAAGAGTTGAATAGTTGAAGAGTTTAGAACGGCAATGTACAATGTATGATGTACAATGTATAATGAACGACAACTACAACGACAGTTGAAGAGTTGAAAGGTTGAACAGTTTAACGGCAACGACAACAACGAGATGCTTCGACAAGCTCAGCATGACAGAAAGACAGATGGGGACGGCAGAAAAATGGAGCAAAAAGGGAATATGTTCGAGTGCAGCCTGTAGCCGTCTATGAACGAACAATTTTTGAGACAAAAAACTGATTAACGGCAAAAGTTTTTTCCCGAAGGGCACGCTTTTTGTTCGACACTTTCCCGTGTTCCTTAGGTAGTTAGGGAAAGTTAGTTAAGCGTAGGTCTCAAAAATTGGAGTGAATGGCGATTGAGCAAACGAGAACATGATTGCCTTTTTGCGTCAACGACAACGGCAACGACGAGATTCCCGACAGAAACACTCGGGAATGACAGACAGAACGGCAATAAACTAAAAACAAGGAGATGAATTATGAAAAGAAAATTAAAAGGGTTCACATTAGTGGAGTTGGTTATTACTATCGCAATAGTAATAATTTTGTCGGTGGTGTCAGTGCCTATATACAGAGGATATACCGACAAGGCAAAAATGAGTGAGGCTTATGCTTTACTTGGGGTAATACTTTCTGCACAAAAAGCGTATTATTCTGAATATGGGAACTTTTTAGACGATTACCAATCCTCTTTTAAAGGTTTACATTTTTCATGTAATGAAAGCGTACTTGGAATAGATGCAAGAGGTAATAAATATTTTACTTCCTTTTGGTTTGATTGGAGTGGCGTTGTTGGTAGTAGTACTCAGGGTAAATATCACTTCACTGCATTTGTTGCATTACCGGAAGATTTCAATGCACAAAAGTATATCAGACTACTTTATAATGTAACAAGTGGAGCAACTTTCGGCTATTCAAATTATGTAAACGCAACAGATAATAACACAACAAATTAATATAACCTATTTATTAAATATCATCAATTAATTAAAAATAGATTGATGCTATTTTGCATAAGCGGGACTATAACATAGCGATAGTCCTGTCTTGTGCTTTTTCCAAATTTTTTATTTTTTTAACGGTTGCAAATTTTATCTTCACTCAGAAAATGTGAAAAAATGAGCGAATTGGGCAAATACAGATAAAAATTTTTTTGTGCACCCCCTTGACAAATTTTGAAACTTGTGGTATAATTAGCACTTGAAGCAAAAGAGTGCTAAAATAGGAGGTGCGTGTTATGAACTTAAACAAATTTACAATAAAATCGCAGGAAGCTCTTGCGGATATGCAGGATATTGCCGTGCAGTACGGCAACCAGGAAATAAGTGCCGAACATCTGTTGTATGCTTTAATTAAACAGGAACAGGGAATAGTAAGCACAATAATTAAAAAGTTGTCCGCAGCAGAGCAAGACTTAACACCGTTGATTGAAAACGACGTTCTGAAATTGATTGAAGCAAAACCGAAAGTTCAGGGTGCAACGCCGTATCTTAATGCGGATTTGAACAAAATTTTTACCGTATCGGAAAAGATTGCAAAAGATTTGAAAGACGAGTATGTATCTACGGAACATATTTTTCTTTCAATAATAAGTTTTAGCGATTTGGAAGTAACGAAAATTTTGAACAAGTACGGAATAACGCAGGAAAAAGTATTAAATTCTTTGGTATCCATAAGAGGTTCCAACAGAGTAACAGACCAAAACCCGGAAGATAAGTATCAGGCTCTTGAAAAATACGGTAAGGATTTGACCGCTCTTGCAAAAAAAGGAAAACTTGACCCTGTTATCGGCAGAGACGAGGAGATAAGGAGAAGTATTCAGGTACTTTCAAGAAGAACAAAAAATAACCCCGTTCTTATCGGTGAGCCGGGCGTAGGTAAAACCGCTATTGTTGAGGGCTTGGCACAGAGAATAGTTTCCGGAGATGTTCCCGAAACGCTGAAAGACAAGAAAGTTATAGAGCTGGATTTGGGCTCTCTTATTGCCGGTGCAAAATTCAGAGGAGAATTTGAAGACAGGCTGAAAGCAGTATTAAAAGAAATACAGGCCGCACAGGGCAAAATAATTCTGTTTATAGATGAAATACATACCATAGTTGGTGCGGGTGCTACAGAGGGTGCAATGGATGCCGGCAATATGTTAAAACCTCTCCTTGCAAGAGGCGAACTGAAACTTATCGGTGCAACTACGCTTGACGAGTACAGAAAATATATAGAGAAAGACAAAGCTTTGGAAAGAAGATTTCAAACTGTTTATACGGGCGAACCGTCGGTAGAAGATACCGTTGCCATACTTAGAGGAATAAAAGAAAAATATGAAGTTCACCACGGTGTAAAAATAAAAGATTCGGCACTTGTTGCGGCGGCTTCATTAAGTGCCAGATATATTACCGACAGATTTTTACCGGATAAAGCCATAGATTTGGTGGATGAGGCAGCCAGCAAACTGAGAATAGAAATAGATTCAATGCCTATGGAACTTGATACGGTGGAAAGAAAAATAAGACAGCTGGAAATAGAAAAACAAGCTGTAAAAAAAGACAGTGATCCTGCGGCAAAAGAAAGGCTTGCGGCGATAGAATCGGAAATTGAAAAACTGAAAAATTCTTCCGGGCAAATGAAAGTTCAATGGCAGAAAGAAAAAGATGCTATATCTTCAATAAGAAAACTGAAAAAAGAAATAGAGAGTTTGAAAACCGACGAGCAGAAAGCTGAAAGAACGGGAGATTTAAACCTTGTTGCGGAAATAAGATACGGAAAAATACCTAAAATTCAAAAAGAACTTGACGAAGAAAACAAAAAACTTTCCGCATTGCAGAAGAACAAAAAAATGTTGAAAGAAGAAGTTGACGATGACGATATAGCAGCGGTAGTCAGCAAGTGGACCGGTATTCCCGTATCAAAAATGCTTGAGGGTGAAACTAAAAAACTTCTTGATATGGAAAACAGACTTCACGAAAGAGTTATCGGACAGAACGATGCGGTTGCGGCAATTGCAAATGCAGTCCGTCGTTCAAGGTCGGGAATTTCCGACCCGAATAAGCCTATGGGTTCGTTTATGTTTTTAGGGCCTACGGGCGTCGGTAAAACAGAGCTCGCAAAAGCCTTAGCGGAATTTCTGTTTGACGACGAGAAAAATATCGTAAGAATTGATATGAGCGAATATATGGAAAAACACACCGTGTCAAAACTTATAGGTGCACCTCCGGGATATGTGGGCTTTGAAGACGGCGGACAGCTGACCGAAGCCGTCAGAAGAAGACCTTATTCCGTAGTGCTTTTTGACGAAATAGAAAAAGCTCATCCCGATGTGTTCAACATAATGTTGCAACTTCTCGATGACGGAAGGCTTACCGACAGTCAGGGGAGAACGGTAGATTTTAAAAATACCGTAATTGTTATGACATCCAATATCGGTTCGCAATATATTCAGGACAGCTTTAATTTCGACAAAGATAAAATAGGGTTTGAAAAGAAAGAAAAAACGAAAAAGCCGGTAAAAGAAAATTTCGACTACGAACAGATAAAGAAGAAAATTGACGAAGAGTTGCACTTACACTTTAAACCGGAATTTCTGAACAGAATTGACGAAATAATAATATTCAGAAGACTGGAAAAACAAGATATAGGAAAAATAATTGATATTCAGATGAAAGCCATATTGAAAAGGCTTGCCGACAGGAAAATATCAGTTGAACTTACCGATAAAGCTAAAGACTTTATCGCGGAAAAAGGCTACGAGCCGGCTTTCGGTGCAAGACCTTTAAAAAGAGCTTTACAGAACTATATTTTGAACCCGTTATCTTCGGAAATTATCTCCGGGAAAATTACTGAGGGCAATAAGGTGGTAATTGACGTTAATAAAAATGACAAATCGGAAGAATTGAAATTTGATATAAAATAAAAGTGTCGACGGAAAAATAAAAACGGCAGGTGCATAAGTTGTTGCATCTGCCGTTTTTTGTTTCAACAATATTATTTTTTGTTGCTTTTTGAATTTGTGGTCGGTTTGGAATCTTTACTGTTTTTTGTATTTTTTGAAGATTTGTCGCTTGTTTTAGCGGGCTTTGCGGCTTTAACATTTTTATCGGCTTTAGCTTTGGCTGTGTCGCTTGAAACGGAGACTTCGTCTTTCTTAGTCTGTTTATCTTGAGTTTTGTTTATGGACTTATTTTTATTTTTCTGTTTCATTTCTTCTATCTGTTTGAATTGATCATAAGTAAGAATACTTCTCATTTGAATTTTTCCGTCGATATTCATCTTCGCCATTTCTCCCTGTAAAGACTGAATTTCGGCAGTTAAACCGTTAATGGTATTAATATCATAATTTTCTTTTAACAATTCTTCGTCAACAGCTTTAAACTTTTCTTTAATTTGTTTTCTTATTTCTTTTTTCTTTTCTTTATCGGCTTTTGCCATTGTTTCGATTTGCTGTTTCTGCTCATCGTTTAAATTCAATTCTTTGGCAATTTCTTCAAAGCTCTTTTTCATTTTTTTCATATCCTGCTTAGACATTTTCGGAGGTTGAGGCATATCGCCGTCCAAGCCCATCTGAGGCGGTTCCATACCTTCCATATCTGCAGGCGGTTCGGGCGGCTGAGCAAATGCGATACCCGTAGTAAACAATACAGCCATTAAACCTGACAACAATTTTTTCATTTTTTCTCCTTTTATAAAAATCGCTTTGCGATTTTTAGCCAAACAGCTGAGAAGCTGATAGGTTATTGTGTTCTTATTTTAGACTACTATAAAATTAAAAAGTTACAGAAATCGCTTTGCGATTTTTAGCTTTTCGGCTTTTAATTAATCGTGGCGAAGGGCCTCGATTGGTGAAAGTTCCGACGCTTTCTTTGCCGGCCACAAACCGAAAACAATTCCGACAAACGCAGAAAAGCCTACCGATAAAACTACGGAAAAACTTGATATATAGACAGTCCAGCCTGCAAACTTGGAAACTATTAAAGATATTGCCACGCCTAAACTTACGCCGAAAATACCGCCGAGAAGAGACAGCACGGAAGACTCTATCAAAAATTGCAATAATACTGCTATTTTTGTAGCACCGATGGCTTTTCTTAAACCGATTTCACGCGTTCTTTCACTTACGCTTACAAGCATTATATTCATAATACCGATACCGCCGACGATAAGGGAAATACCGGCAACCGCACCCAACAACATTGTCATTGTTTGCGTTGTAGCGGTAAGCATTTTTACCATATCAGCCATATTTCTTATTCTGAAAGCATCAGCCTGTTCGCTTGTGAGTTTGTTCCTTTCAAGCATGGTTTTTAAAAGATAAGTTTCGGTTTCGGAAATTTTGCCGTCCTGCACTTCCACCGTTACGGTAGAAATATATTTTGTCCCGAGCAAACGCTTCATTGCGGTTTGCAAAGGAACTATTATTACATCGTCTCCGTCACGAGGGCCTTGAGCACCTTTTACGGGCAGTATCCCTATAATTCTAAACTGTTTTCTGTTTATTTTTATGTATTTGCCTACGGGATTTTCGTTACCGAAAAGATTTTTTACGACGGTTGTCCCTATAACGCAAACTTTCGCCAAATTTTCGTCTTCGCTTTTTGTGAAAAATCTTCCGTATTGAGGTGTGGCATTTTGAATATATTGATAAATATAAGTTGCTCCGGTAATATATGTATTTGTATTCTTGTTACCGTAAACAACCTGAGCAGAACCGGAAACATTGGGATCTATATTTTTAATAAGCTCCGTATTTTCGGCAAGAGCTTCAACATCTTTTAAATAAATTCTTCGCACTACGCTTCCGCTTACGCCGCCTATGGAATATCTTCCGGGCATAAGGTATATGAGGTTTGTCCCCATGGAAGTTATCTGTTTTTCAAGAGATTTCTGTGCTCCGTTACCGATGGCAAGCATGGAAATAATTGAAGCTACACCGATAATTATACCGAGCATTGTTAAAACGGACCTTGTTTTATTTGAAATTATTGCTCGCACCGCGGAGAAAAAATTTTCAGCAAATTCCGCCAAACTTAAACGCGAAGAATTTTTTTCAATTTTTATGGGCTTTGGTTCGGGATTCTGTTTTTCTTTCTGTTTGGTATCACCGATAACCTGCCCGTCTTTAATGGTGATAAGTCTGTCCGCCCATTTAGCAATATCAGGTTCATGTGTTACCAAAATAATGCTTATGCCTTTTTTGTTAAGGTCGGTTAAAATCTGCATTATTTCGTCGCTTTGTGCGGAAGATAAATTTCCCGTAGGTTCATCGGCAAAAATTATTTTCGGGTTATTTACCAACGCTCTTGCTATTGCTACCCTCTGTTGCTGACCGCCCGAAAGCTGAGTAGGCTTATGTTCTACTCTGTCGCTTAATCCCACTTCGCCGAGAAGTTTTTCGGCTCTTTCTTTTCTGTCCGTCCCGCCGGAATACACCATAGGGAGTGCCACATTATCAGCGGCAGTCATTTTGTTCAATAAGTTATATTGTTGAAAAACAAAACCGATAATTTTTGACCTTAAAAATGCCGTTTGGTTATCGTTAAATTCCAAAACATTTTGACCGTAAATTTCATATACTCCGTCGGTAGGACGGTCAAGCAGACCGAGTATGTGCATAAGCGTGGATTTCCCCGAACCTGACGGTCCCATTATGGCAACAAATTCACCCTCTTGGACGGTTAAGTTGATACCTTTTAAAATATCAAGCTTCGTCTCCCCGATGTTATAAACTTTTGTGATGTTCTTAATCTGTAATAATGTTTTATTCATAGGCTTTCAGTAACCTTAATTTATAAGTTAAAAAGTTCGTCTGTAGAGCTAAATCTTAAAAACGGTGTATGGTGTGATGCATTTTTTAACAATACAAAATTATATTTAAAATATTCTTTCTGTGTAACAGGATTAAAAATTTTGTCATTGTCCGATAAAATAACTTTATCAAAATCCATAGGTTTAAATTTCAAATTGCAATATTCCTGTAACTTTATTAATTCCTGTGATTATTTTTTCTCACCGAGGATTTCCTTATTCGTTTTTCTTTTACCGGGTTGCATGGATAAGAAACCTTTGCTTGTTTGTTTTGTCGTAGAAATATTATAAGCATCCTGTTTAACCAAAATTTCATCGCCTGCGGAAAGCCCGGAAACAACTTCAATATTGTCTCCGTCAAGAATACCTGTTTCTATAAAACGTTTCTGTTTTTGCATATTGTCGCCGACAAAAACATAAGTTTTTCCGTTTTCATCTTCGGAAAAACTGTCCCAAGGTATAACTACTGTATTTTCTTTCTCCGTAACTATTATATCAATGTTTGCCGTCATTAAAGATTTAAAAAAGTCCGGAGTATTTTCGGGCCTTATTTTAACATAATAAGTAATAACATTGCTGACATTTTTGCCTTCTTCCAAAATTTGAAAAACCGTCCCGTTTATGGGAACATTTTTGTAAGCATCCAAAGTTATTGTAGCTTTCTGTCCGTTTTTAATTTTACCGATATCGGCTTCATCAACGCTTGCAACAACTATCAGTTCATCTGCCAAAGCATACAAAACATCGCTTGTAGAAATGGTCTGCCCTTCAACGACATTTCTTAAAATTATTTTACCGTTCATCGGAGAAATTACCGGAGTAGCCTTGTAAGTATCTTCCCAATTTTTAAGATTTTCTTTCGGGTTGGCACGTACGGCATCAAGAATAGCCACCCTGTCGGAAGAACTTAAATATGCAAGGACCTGTCCTTTCTTAACGGTGTCACCCTCGTTAACAAGCAACGTATCCACACGCCCCGCGACGCTGGGCTTAATTTCCACTCTGTTAAGTGCGGAAACTTCGCCGGTAGTATCTATTATTTCCCTAACATCTGCGGTAGCAACCGTATAAGGAACATAGTTATCTACAACTACATTTTGTTTTTTGGTTTTGAATTTATACACAACAATTACTGCTACCATTGCAAGTATAAGGATAAACGCTATCTTTTTTTTCATTTTATTTCTCCGTTGGTATTTCCTGTTATCTTATCTCTTTTGGCGAGTGCCACATTGTAGTTATGTAAGGCGGCAAGATGTGAAATTTTGTTATTAACATATTCCTGCTCTATATCCTGCCAAGTTTGAAACTCCATCGTCCCTGCTCTGTATTTGACGGTCGCTTCTTTCTGCCTCTGTACGGCAGCATCTAAAAACATTTTATATATCTCTATATTATCTCTTGTTTTTTCGATTTCAGCAAGGCTGTCTTCCAAATTCGTTTTTACGGACAGAATGGTTTGTTTATAATTTTCGTTGGCTTTATCAAGAGCCGTTCTCGAAGATTTTATGTTGTTTATCGTGCTTGTCAGACCGCCCGACAATATGGGATAGTTTAGTGCCACGCCTACGCTCCACTGTTTGCTTTCCGCAGGCGGAACAGGCTTTACCTCGTCGGAAACACCTATCGATGCCGAAGCCGAAATGTTGGGATATAAATTTCCTTTGGAAGCTGAAAGATTGTAGCTTGTTATTTCTACCGTTGCCGAAGATAAAATAACATCGGGGCAGTTATACACCATATCATCCACATCAATAACCGTATCATCTTTCACTTCGGAAAGTTTATATTTTACGGTAGTGTTTTTATCCAAATCTTTACCGAGTATCTGTGCGAGGGTTCTTCTTGCTACAGCCTGCTCCCTTTTGGCATTTGCCACATTTACATAAGCGGACTGTTTCTGTGCCTGAGCTTTCAACATATTTCCTTTACTTTCTTTCCCGCCCTCATATTGCAGGCGGACAATATCGGCACTCTGTTTTCTAAGGTCGTAAATACTTTGCAACAGCGTTACATTTTCCTGTGCATAACACATTTTTAAGAAAGCTTCTTTTAAAGAATAGTAAACATCCGCACAAGATTTTGTCAACTGTGCAACGTTTTTATTTATGGAAGCTTTTTTGCTTTTTATTTGTGCGGTATCGGAAAAATTATATATTGTTTGAGATGCGTTTAATGATGCACTCCAGTTGTTTGAGGTGTGTCCGTTTCCGCTCCTTGAAAATCCGTATCTGAAATTTACCGACGGATAATATTCGTTCAATATTACGTTGTAGTCATATTCGGCAATCTGTAAATCCTGTTTTGCCATCAAAAGAGTGGGGTTGCTTTTGTTTGCTTCATCTACACAATCTTTCCAAGTTAACTGTTTGGCTTGCGACTGCGGAACTGTAATGAACAAAGTTAACACGGTTAAAAAAAATATTTTTTTCATTTATTTGCCCTTTCTCTGTCATATCACACATGATGCCGTATCCTGATGTTTGCGATTATATTCTTATTAGACTGAATTTTTTTCAAAAAGTTACATTTTTTATTTTTTCTAAAAAATATCAACGGGATTATAAAAATTTTTAAATTTTAAATTTTTCCGTAAATAGGAACGGAAAAGAAAAACTGCTATTTTTATATTGAAAAATATCGGGGAAATTGATAAAATTATAAGGTTATTAAATTATTTACTAAAAATACGATAAGGTAATAAGGAGAAAAAAATGGAATTATTTAAAATGGCAAAAGAAGCAATGTCTATGAGAAGCAAAGTAAAAGAAATGGAGAAAGCTTTAAAAGCAAAAATTATCGACGTAAATTATAAAGGTATTTCAATATCCATGAATGCCAAAAACGAAATTGTCAGCCTGAAACTCCCTGAAGATTTTGCCGGAAAATCCGTTAAAGATATGGAGAAATTAATGTTTGGTGCTTTTGAAGAAGCAATTAAAGAAGCACAGAAAGCCATGGCGGAAGAAAGCAAAAAACTTATGGGCGGTTTAAACATACCGGGACTGAATTAAAAATTATAAACAATTTTCAACTCAATGTACAACGTACGATAAAAAACAATGATAAAAATATTACATAAGTATCTTCTAAAGGAATTTATAGCGTCGTTCGGGTTCGGACTGATAATTTTTTCCGCTATACTTCTTTTGGATCAAATTTTTCAGTTTGTGGACTTATTCTTATCGAAAGGAGTAAGTTTTTTCCTTATTGTGCAGTTATTTATCCTGATAATCCCCAATATTTTATCGCTTACGATACCGATGGCTATTCTGTTCGGGGCATTATTAAGCTACGGCAGGTTTGCGGAAGATAACGAAATTACCGTAATGAAAGCAACGGGCATTTCCTACAAAACTCTTTCCGTACCTTTAATAGCTTTTGTGGTGTGTATCAGTGTCGGGCTTATATGGTTTAATCATTATTTATCGCCGTCAACACATCAGTATTTCAGAACGCTATACAAGAAAATTTTAACCGAAGCTCCGCTTGCAAAATTCAGCGAAAAAACCATCACTTCCATCGGCGACTACAAAATATACGCACACGAAGTAAACTCCAAAAACAACACTCTTACCGGCATAAATATTTACAAATTTGAAAAAATCGAAAATAAAGACGCAAAACGCAAAACGGAATACATACCATGGAGAATTGCCGCATCTTACGGAACAATCGGCGTAGACAGAGGTGCGGTTATATTAACGTTATACGACGGGTACTGGCAAAGAACCGACCCCAACGAGTACGGCTCAATGATACATATGAATTTCGGAACTTACAAGTTTACCATACCGATATCATCGCAGATAGATTTTTCCGATACGGCAATGAGGGAATTAAATTCTCATAAATTAAGAGAGAAAATAAAATCCGCACCGAACGATTTTGAAAGAAATACGTTAACAAACGAGTACTGGCTAAGGTGGGCGGTTGCAATTGCCCCGATAGTATTTGTATTGATAGCAATTCCCGTCGGTATTATGGCAGGCAAAGGCGGAAAAGCCATCGGGTTCGGTATGAGTTTGGGTGTAATTTTTACGTACTATTTATTTCTTGTTATTTCGTTAAATGTCGGTGAAAAGGGCTATGTTCCGTCGTGGTGCATAATGTGGCTGCCGGACTTTGTTCTTTTGATAGTGGGAATTTTGTTATTCCGCAAAATGTTGAAAAAATAAAATTATACATAAAAATTTTTTCTTGACAACGAAAAGAATATAGATTATAATAACTTAGTAAGGTGCAATTTTTAATAACTTAATATTGAATGTTTTTGGATGTCCGAAAGGACACCACTTTTGTGAAAGCAAAAGGGTTTCAGCTCCAAAAACAGTCGTTTGAAAATTGTTAGGAATAAATCAGAAGCTATGTTGATTTATTTTTAATATTTTATCTTTCGCCCTTTTATGGGCGAAAGGCAGCGGCTGTATGCGGTTGGGCTGAAACCATCGTTTACAGTCGCTTTTGTTTTGCTCAACAAAATTCTCTCCTTTCGTAAAATCCAAAAAAGAAAAATCACGTAGCGGTGTTTCAGGCTCTTTGAAGAAATTTTACTTTTTTTCGTGCAGTTGACACAAAAAGAGAAATATGTTCCCGTTTGCAAAACAGCTCAGTTTTCTTGTTTTCGCAAACACGAAAACCATTCGCTTGAAATTTTCACGGCACGGGCTACAACTTGCAAAATTCGCACTACCAATAGGAAAGCGAATTTTGCTTCGAACAAATCGCCCTAAGAATTTAATCTACTAATTCTTGCCTAAAAATTTCTACGCTCATAGACGGTTAACGGTTTGCTCAAATAAAAAACTTCGCTTTATTCAGTGCTGTCATACTGCACCTTATGCGGTATCTTGCTATTTATCGTTTTTGGTGAGGCACTTCAAAAAAGAAAATTTCTTCATTAACAAATTCCGCAAAACAAAAAAACAAAAGGAGAAAAATTATGAAAACAAAATTAAAAGGGTTCACGTTGGTAGAGTTGGTAATCACTATTGCCATCGTGATTATTCTGTCGGTAATTTCTGTACCGATTTATAGGGGATACGTCGATAAGGCAAAAATGTCTGAAGGATATGCTTTTTTAGGCGTAATTCTTTCCGCTCAAAAAGCATATTATTCAGAGTATGGACATTTTTATAATAGTAATACAGGTGATCCTGAAGACGATTCTTTTTGGGGAAATTATAATTCTACTTTAGGAATAGATGCAAGAGGTAATAAATATTTTACTAAATTTCACATAGGTTCAAATGTAAGTTTAGAAAAAGATTATTTTGATGCAATAATAAAAAAAGTAGAAGAGTTAAGAGATAATGGTAAAAATGAATTGGCTATCATTTATAATATAACCAGTGGTGCTACAATAAGAGAACAAGATAATGATAGATAAACCAATGTGTAAATATAAACATTTTATAAATAAAAATTTTTTATAAAAATTTAATTGATGTAATGATATACATATTCGTAACACGGCGGGGAGAGCACATAGCACTTTCCCCGTGCTTTCCATTACGGAAAAGTGCATAAATACGCATTTTTCCGTAATATATTTTATATTCTTTACTGTTTTATCCGCCTGCATAATTCAACAGAGCCACACCAACAAAAGCATACAATATTGAAACTGCGGTTGAAAAGTTGAGAACGGCAATGTACAATGTATGATGTACAATGTACAATGAAC
>CALGGE010000021.1 GCA_937916125.1 uncultured Elusimicrobia bacterium
ACAATAAAATTATTAATTATAAAATTTTCTGAAATTTCTATATTTCTATCATTTATATCAAGATATGTGTTAAATTGAAAATTTTTTATTATTTTTTTAGCATTCATTGAAGAAATATATTGCTCAGGAGACATTTTCCACAATCTTTCTCTATGAATATCATCCAATATCATTTTATGATTATTTTCAAAATATCTTGAAAACTCTGGTTCTTTAACAAGAGGTATATTAAATAATTCTTCTAAATCTTCTTTTAAACCAAAGTGACACCAATCTGAGATATGAAAAAGCATTCTTTGATATTTATTATTATTTTTATCATATTTAATTGAAAAAATTTCATATGAAAAAATTCTTTGTTTAAAAATAGAAAATTTTTTCATTCTTAAAGATAATTTATCTTCTAATTTTAAAATATTATCATTTTTTAAAATTAAATCACTACGTATCCTTAACACATAAGGTTTGGTTGCATTTAAAATACCTTTTTTACTTGATAAAAGCATTCTATTTATATTATTAAGTTTATTATAATTCACATCAAAATAAAATGCACCTGGATCTTTATTTAGTATAATTTTGTCAAATTTTAAATTTTTTAATTCTGAACTTTCCCAGGTTGAAAGGATAATTTCTGATTCTGGTAAATATCGCCTAATACTTTTTAAACACTTTGATGTATTTTCTTTATCAATGGCTCCTTGTACAACAACAGATAATTCTTTTGATAACATATAATACTCTCTTCTTACAGATTTTCATAAAACAATTGAATTTATTGATTTTATTTTCAAGAAAATATTTATTTAAATGATACTGATATACAGAATCATTATCAATATATCCCCATGTCATTTTTAATATACGTCTTATTTTGTTTGAATAATTTTCATTTATTTTAGGTAAATTTTCTTTATGTTCAAAATAATCAGATAAAATATCCGCCCAGAATTTTGGCTGCCAGAATGTTTTATATATTGGTATAAAAGTATCTGCGATTGGATAATTATTATCTCTATAATCTGTTACAAACATAAAAGGCTGTTTATAATAGTATTTTATATCTTTACCAAACAACCGGGCTTCATATAAAGAACCTGACGATATGGCCAAACACTTTTTTATTTTTGGCGACGATATTAAATCATAAAAATTAATATCATTCGGTTGCAAAATAGAAACTTTATCTATAGTTTTTACGAATTCAACAGCTTTACTATTTACTTCACAAGGGTGAATTTTAAAATATACATGGTCATAAGATTCAATATCTTTTAAAAATTCATCTTTAAAATCAAAAAAATTATATAATTTATTACCATCAATTAATGAGCAATCAATATTTGTTTGTGCAAAAAATACGCAAGAATTATCTTCAATTTTATAACGATTTACAAATTCATTTACAGATGCTTCTGCTTTTAAAATACCTGCTTGTTGTTTAAAAATAAATTCGGATGTAATATGTTTTAAAATTTTTCTGTGAATACTATCAACATTGGAAGTTATTCCGAAAAATATATCATCTAAATATCTGACAGGATGATTCATTAATTTAATATATTTTATATTTAATTTATCAAAGGATTTTTGAATAACAGGATGAATTTCAAAAGCAATTACGAAAGAATTCGCAAAGATATTTTTTATCTTTTGTAAAATAATTTCCGTAGGTTCTTTGGTAGAAATATCTACCCAGCTATTTTTATTGATATCACATATATTATATTCGTTATAAATGTTATCATATAATTCCTTTCAAATATCCTCAGACATTGGAGAAACGTATGTATACAATGCCGTTTCTATAGGGGGAGTCAAAATATTTTCAAGCCATCTTTGATCTATAGACAACCCCTTATCATATCTTAAAAAATTAGCTAATATTTTTATATCCATACTACCGCCCTTTCCTTCTGATTTTGAACAAATCTACTAACAGATTTAAAATACTGCAAGCCGTAGGCTTAACAAAATAATTTTTATCGCATAATTTTTTATATTCTTTCTGCCAGTGAATATTGGTATATAACCCATCTCTGTCTCTTTTTTCCATTCTCGGCTGCACTATGTTGTATTTTGCCAATTTAATACCCAATTGACATTGATCTGCCATATAAAAATTATTAACAAGAGAATATCCTGAATGCACAATATTTTCTTGTGTTATATCTAATTTATCTTCTATATTTATTTTATGATTTTTTCTCAGATATTCTGTCCAAATATATGCTTCAGGTGCAAATTTCCACAGTCTGTACGAGTGAACATCCGTATATCCATTTCTGTTTTGTGGTCTGTCTTTAAACCATAAACTGAATTCAGGTTCATTTGTAAGCGGAATATCAAAAAGTGCATATAAATCTTGACTTAATCCAAAATATAGCCAATCAGATGGATGAAATAAAATAGGTGTTTTCTCCCCCGTTATATTATGAATGCCGTAAACTCTTGAATATACAGAACAAACAAGAAGTCTATCTGTTAAAAATTTGTACTTATTATTTCTTTTTAAATTTCTGAATTTGATTTTCAAAATATTGTTATTCAAAAAAATGATATCAGAGCGTATTTTTAATGTATATGGTCGTTCTGCTTGTTTTAAACCCTCAAACGTTGATACAATTTCTCTATTGCAGTTATTTATACCCTTTCCGTCACGTGAGCAGTTTGCTCCTCCAGGGTCTTTATTAAATATTATCTTATCGTAATTAAGTCCTTCTATATCAGAGCCTTCCCAGGTTGATAAAATGATTTCGGATTCAGGAAGATGTTTTCTTATACTTGCAAGACACTTCGGTGTGTTCTCTTTATCTATTGCACCCTGCACTACTACTGATATATCAGATGCTTTAATTGTTTTCCCCATTAATTAAAACCCCTTATTATATAATCTGGTGCAGAGCTTCTACTCCATGTTATATTTCTTTTTATTACTTTCGCAGGCATACCCACCGCAACACATCCTTCTTCGTTAATACTTTTTGTTACGATTGAACAGGTTCCAACTACACAATCATCCGCTATAGTTACATTTTTATGAATGTGTACATTTGGACAAATCCATACATGATTTCCTATTAATATATCCCCACCAAAATTTATAGGTTGCATTGTATTTTTGTCTATAATTGCGTGATTATCAGTAGGTTGAATATATATATCATGAGAAAACATACAATTTTCACCAATATGTACTTGTAAATTATCTTCACCATGCAATGCAAATTCAACTCCTACACAGGAAAAATCTTTCCCTATTTCAAGTTTTGATCCTTTTCTCATTCTCCAAACTATGAAATTTTTAAGCGTATATTTTGATTCATGTAAAATAAACTCTGCATCATTAATCATTTGAATTTGACAATTTATAAATTTGGGTAATGGGTGGTATAATTTAAAAATATTATTATTACCTATAAATTGTATATTAAGTCCTTCTATATAAGTTATATTTTCTTCTCTTCCGTCAGGATAAACAATAACAGCCTTATTATTTGTTCCTTTATTCTCAATACTATCGGTAAAATATCTATACCTTAATTTATATCTTAAAATTTTATCAGAAATTAATATTTTTCCTAATTTAATTATTTCCTTTATCATTACCTTTCCTTAGCCTGTTTTAATACTTCTTTTTTATCCATAGTTCGCCAGTCGGTAAATTTTACAACTCTATCGTCAATTGTTATATCTGCATTCGGTTTACCGAAAAAAATTTCATCGTATTGAATCCCGTTTTTTTCAAGCCATTCTAAAGTAATTTTGCCGATATTTTTCATTACTTTGCCGACATTGTGTCCCTGAGTTTTCATATTTCTTGCAGTGTTTATAATAATTGTGTGACCGTCAGCTTTAAGACTATCAATAAACTCTTTAGCTCCCGGCTGAACCTTAACATCTGCATAAGTTTCATCCGTTTTTTTTATTGTACAGATTGTTCCGTCCAAATCAATGCATATTCTTAATTTCTTTTCTTCCATTATTCGCCTCACTTTTTATTTTTAAAACATTATTTAACAATTCTACCGCTTTTAAATAAAAAACTTTCTGTCTGTTAAAGTTATCCTTATGTAAAGGTATCATTGATAAAAATAATAACCCTTCAATAAATTTTATATCCCGTGGATTATAGCCGTTTTGTTTAGCAAAATTATCAAATTTTTCTTCTAAAACAGAATAATTTTTTATTGCAAAAATTTCATATTCAAAACTTTTATTTTTTTCACTTATTGTAAATAATCCCTGAACAATAAAATCATAAAAACCGCAAACACTGTGACGGAGCTTGGCTATATCATAACGTGGGTCTCCATATATTGTTGCTTCTTCATTCAATCTTCCTCGCGGATCTATTAACTTAAATATATAATTTGAAGAATCAAATAATATATTAGAAAAACAAAAATCTCCATGTATTACGGTTTGTTTGGTATTTTTGCTTAAATAATTTACATATTGCTCTATTCTATTTTTTAAACTTTTTATACCAAAATATTTAATACCGTTAATAACAATATTTTCTGTTTCCAATAAATTTTGCCAATAAACTTTTTGTTTTTTAAGTTCTTCTACCCGTTGAACAGTTTTATCAAAATACAGCCAAATAAGGGATTTTTCATTTTCTTTAATTGAATATTGTTCAAACTTTTTATGTAAAATAAAAAGTTTTTCCAATATATAGCTCCAATCTTCTATGTTAACTTCTCCTGATAAATATAGTTCCTGCAAAGACGGATAACCGTAAAATTCTTGAGTTAATTCCGCTTGATTTTCTTTTTTAAAAAAATTAATAAATCTCGGAGTTAAAATTTTTAATTCATTCGGAATATTGTTAAACCAATAAGCTTCGTCTTCCAATTTCTGTATTTTACTGCTTGATTTTGTTAATATGCCCAAATTTGTATCTACAGAAATAGAATTAAAATCTCTTGCACTAAACAAACTGTTTTTCAGTTTTATAAGTCCTGAAGTATGTCCTAAATCATACCAGTCATCAATTAATCTTGTTTTTAAAATGTGTTTTTTCTGATACATTATTAAAGCATTTGAAATTTCTTTTTTTAACATCAACCTTTTTTTTACGCAACAATTTAACAAATATTTTGTATCAGAAAAAGAATAGTAACCTACAAGAGCCTGTTTATCTGGCAACAACACATTTGTTTGTTTATCTATAAAATCAAGTTTATTATATTTATTGTATTTTACTAAACACCAGTTTTCAGAAGATGTAATTTTTTTGGATGTAAATAAAATATCTGTTTCATCATTTATACTTTCAGGAATATACGTATCACCAAGTATTACTCTTGTAGGAAGTTTTAAATTTGCCTTCTTTAACCCGTATTTTAGCGACGATAAAATATTTTTATGGCTACCTATTTGAACTAAATTTATTTTATAGTTTTGGCAAAGAATGTTTTTAACATAGTTTACTAATTTTATATTATTTTTACACACTACAACTATAAAATTATCTATACCATAATTTGTTAAATTTTCAAGCTGCCACCAAATAACAGGCTTTCCCCTTAAAGGCAACAGAGCAAGTGTAGAATAAAATCCTACAGGAATATTTTCATTTTTAGTTTCACCGCCGAAAAGCAGTATATTATTAAACTCTTGCACTTACTTTTTGCTCCCTGCAATATATTGTGCCAATTGTTCAGGCGTGCCGACACAATCAAAATGTTGTATATCATATATGCTTATAGATGATGTGAATTTTTTTAAATGGTTATATACATTGGACATATAAAACTCACCTTTTGACAAATCCGCTTCAATTATCATATCTATTACGGCATCTTTAAATTCTTCTAAATTTTTAAAATAATACATTCCTGAAATTGCATGGTTTGATATTACTTCTTTTTCTCTTGTTTCTATAAAATTTCCTTTTTCATCAATTTTTGCATAAGAAAAATATGGTTTATCAGAATTAAATGTCAAAAGTGCTCCTGATAATTTTTTTTCTCTGGTATTTGTAATAAAACTATATATATCATCAGAATTAAATATATTGTCGGAATCTGCAAAAATAATATCTAACTCAGGAATAATACTTTTATGTGCAGCTAAAGCAGTAATAGCCGCACCCATAGTTAACTTGGGAACAGTTACAAAATTCAAAACATAATTTTTCTTAAGACGTTCAAGTTGAAATTTTTGTTCTTTTAAAAATTTTTCTTGTAACACAAGAATAAAATTAGAATCTATTTTTGAAAAAGAAGCCAGAACATGCTCTATCATCATTTTGCCGTTAAATTCTATAAAAGGTTTGGGTAAATCATATCCGGCAATTTTGAAACGACTGCCTGCCCCTGCCATAGGTATAACAATATTACATTTCAATATTTTATTCTCCTATATAAAACTTCTTTCTCAATTTGTTTTTACTAAAAAAACGATTATAATATAAAACTTTAACAATAAATTTTAGGTATCCTTTAGGATGTTTGATAAAAAATTTAATATTGAATACATTTCTATAAAATTTTAATCTTCTAAAATCAATGTCACAAAACTTATATGTTTTATCGCAATATACTTTGTATAAATGTTGCCATTCTAAATGTGTTATAAAACCGTTATATATCTCGGGACTCCAGTCTACAATCATAGGATACTTTTTTACTGAAAATTTAAAATCACAGTCATCTATATTTATAAAATTATTTGCAATAATCTTATTTGAAAAAGACATATTTTCTTTATTATAATCATCAGAATCTTTATACTCAATATCGGGGAAACATTTTTTTACTAAGGAATATAAAACATATGTTTCCGGAGGATACTGCCACCCTACATCAATAAAAGGTTCATATTGTTTTCTTATTCTACCTTTATACCAATATTGAGAAGATAATTCTATATCTTGAAAAGAACAAGAATACAACATTTTAATATCTTCAGTTAATCCAAAATGTAACCAATCTGACATATGAAAAGGCAATAATTGAATATTACTTCCCATAACATGAGCAAACTGAGAATATGTTGAAGAATTAATTATTCTATGTTTAAAAATTTTATATTTTTCATCATACTTTGGAAAATTATCCCAATAATTTAAAAAATTTATATTTTCAATAATTAAATCTGTTCTAATCCTCAATAAATATTTCGTTTCTACTTTTTTTATACCTGATTTTATAGTCTGTATTATTCTATTTACATTATTTTTCTTGGGTATATTCTTAAAACTTTTATTTTCTATCTTGAATTTCACAAAACCATCTTCACCCACTTCAAGATTTTCGGGAGCATTAAAGACTTTTGCACCAGGGTCATCATTTTCAACTAAAATATCATAATCCAAATCTTTTACATTTGAATTTTTCCAAGTAGAAAGTATTATCTTACTTTTAGAAAACAATTTTCTAATATTTTCTAATACTATTTTTGTATTTTCTTCTACTTTCCCTGTAACTAATATTGATAGATATATATTGATATATATCTAATTCTATATTTTTATTTTATCTATTTTAGGATAAAAAAATAGTCCGCTTAGCGTTCCTATGAACATTTTAATTATTCTCTTAAATTTATTATCCTTTGAAAGAAATAAAATTATAAAAAAATGATAAATTATTTTAATCAATGTATATATCCACCCAACAAACCCTTCTCGACGGTACAAATAAAATTCATTTCTGTATCTGTAAAAAAATCTATCAAGTAAAGATATATCTGTTTTTGCAATATTTGAACCGATATTATTTTTTGTTTTATGTATAACCACACTGTTAGGAATATAATAAGATTTATATTTTTTTGATATCCTTAAGGTATATTCCAAATCATCTGTCCATATAAAAAAATCTTTTATCGGAAGTCCAACATCTTTTATAATTCTTATCGGAATAAAACAGGAAACAAATGTAGCCATTGCAATTTCCGCATCAGCAATTGTATCTATATTCATTCTTTTAAAAGATGTTTTTTTCTGTACATTCATAACACAAGGTGTGCCATCTATCCAAAGAACTTTACTCGATAAAAATCCAAAATTTTTATACCGTTTACCGGCTTCGTTAAGTTCAAACAATGCAGTATTTTGCGGAATACAATCATCATCCATAAGCCAAACATACTCATAACCAAACTCTACAGCTTTTCTTATTCCAAAATTGAAGCCGCCTGCACCACCTAAATTTGCTCCGGTATTTATATATTTTATTTTTCGATTTGTAACTGCAATCTCTTTGACTGTTTCTTGTGTTCCGTCACTACTGTTATTATCTATTATCATAATATCGCATTGTACATTTTTTTGATTATCTAATGCTTCTATACATTCTACCAGTAAATTCTTTCTATTATATGTTACAACAACAGCTGCGATATTATTTTTCATTTTGATTGATTTTACTACGTTTTTGGGAATTGTACAAAATTTAAAAGAAATATTCAATGAAAATTTAGGTAAAAAGGAAACACAACAGACACTTTTTCATTTTATAAGAAAAAGTGTTTATTAAGAAATGCTTATTGAAAATTTTTAACAAATACTATTACAACCTACTTGAATATAACAAAAACCATAATTTTTAAGATTCTTAGCATTATATTGGTTTCTTCCATCAAATATTATAGGCTGTTTTAATAAATTTTTTATCTTCTCAAAATCCGGTCTTCTAAATTCGTTCCATTCCGTAAGCAAAAGCAAAGCATCTGCTCTATCAATTGCCTCGTAGGAAGTTTGACTGTATTCTATTTTATCTCCAAAATAATATCTTGCACTTTCCATTGCTTTTGGGTCATAAGCTTTTATCTTTGCACCCTTTTCAAGCAGTGCTTTTATTATCGTTATTGACGGGGCTTCTCTCATATCATTTGTTTTCGGTTTAAAGGCAAGTCCCCAAACTCCAAAAGTCTTACCGGTTAAATCGTTGCCGAATTTATCAATAATTTTATCTATAAAAAGTTCTCTCTGCTTTTTATTTATTTCATCGGCTGCTTTTATTATATTCATCTTGCATTTATTTTCTTGTGCCGTTTTTATTAATGCTTTTACATCCTTTGGAAAACAGCTTTCCCCGTATCCTAATCCCGGAAACAAAAACTTATTTCCTATTCTGGAATCCGTTGATATTCCTACTCTCACCATTTCTGCATCTGCTCCAACCTTTTCGCACAGGTTTGCTATCTCATTCATAAAAGATATTTTTGTAGCAAGAAAACTGTTTGCCGCATATTTTGTCATTTCTGCAGACTTTATATCCATTACTATTATTCGGTTTCCCGTCCTGAAAAAAGGTGCATAAATATCCTGCATTATTCTTGTGGCTTTATCGGAATTTGAACCGATTATCACTCTGTCGGGCTTCAAGAAATCTTCCACCGCATTTCCCTGTTTCAAAAATTCCGGATTTGATACCACATCAAACGGACACTTCGTATTTTCTCTTATAATTTCACTTACTTTTTCTGCCGTCCCGACGGGAACAGTTGATTTATCCACTATTACCTTATAACCGTTCATTGCTTTTGCAATTGATTTTGCCACATCAAACACATATTGCAAATCAGCACTGCCGTCTTCCCCTTGCGGTGTGCCTACCGCTATAAAGCATACTTCCGATACTTTTACTGCATTGTCTATATCCGAAGAAAATTTTAATCTGTTTTCTCTTACATTTGCTTTTACCAGCTCTTCCAAGCCCGGTTCATAAATGGGTATTATTCCTTTTTCAAGTTGGTTTATTTTTTCCGCATTATTATCTATACAGATAACTTCATTTCCCATATCTGCAAGACATGCCCCTGCTACCAATCCTACATACCCTGTCCCGATTATTGTTATTTTCATTTTTGCTCCGAATTTTTAAAATTTTTTATCAGGTAGGATTAACATTTCTCCAAGTTTATAATCCCATTCAATAGGATCAAAAATTTCAGTTCCATTACCTGGGTAAAAAGTCAGTTCTCCAATCTTCAAATTATTATTTTTAGTCACATAAAAATCTACTCTAACAAATGGGAATGGTTTTGATAAAATTTTTGCACATTTTAGCATATCATCCCATAAAAGAGATTTTTTAGCTGGATTTTTTGTACGTTTATAATAACGATTGAAAGGCAACATATTAAAATCCAAATCATAAAATGTAACATTCATATTTTTTCCCATAGTACGATTTTGTACCATAAACATATTTTTGGGATTACCATTATAGCAAAGGAATTTGTAATCAATTAAATCATCAAAACTTTCTATAAAATTTTCAATTAAAATTTTAGGTTTAATATTTTTATAAACCCATTCCAAAAAATTATAATAATGATTATTTTCAGGTTTTAACCAATTATTAAGTTTTTCTTTAGTTTCTTCAATATTTAATTTTGATTTATTTTTTACAATAATATTTTGACCAGACCCCCAATTTATCTTCATAACAAATTTATCAGGTAACCTTTCAAAATCAATTTCATTTACAGAATCAAAAACTCCTATTATAGGAACAAGATATTTTTCTCCGACTTTTTCTTTTATATAATCTCTCACACATAATTTATCAGCACATTTTGTTTGCAAAGGATCATGATAAAATAATTTTAACCACTGGATTTTTTCATTAAAAGATTTTGGGTTATCAAGATTTAACTTATAGCCGACATTTGTTTTAAACTGTATTTCTATAATATATCGTTTTTCTTTCTCCGTAAGTCCTTTAAAACGCTTTGAGTATATTTTGTCATATTTAGATAAATTTTTATATCCAAAAAAATTTAATATATTTTTTAATTTTTCTTTTAAACTCACTAAAAACTCCTTCTTATTTTTTATGGGCAAAAACATAGAAATTTTTTGTATCTAATCTTGTATTTTCAAATGTGATATTTTTCATATCAAATCTTCTTTTCCAAAACAAATACATAAGTGACAATTGATCTCTTTTAGAATAATTTGAAATCATATACCACCATTCATTCATTAAATCTATTATTTTTTCATTATTATGTTTTCTATAAATTACATTATTTTCGCATAAACCATAATCATGTGGCATCTTAGCAAATTTTAAAATATTCAATTCTTTGTTTACAATATTCTTGTCGTCAATATTATATTTGAGAACAATATCATATTCCGCATATATACAATTTCTTTCAAAATGTCTGGGTAAAATAATAATTGATTGATTTTTATTAATGAAATCAAAAAGAAAAGAAGATAAAATATTTATATTTGAATCGATATAAATACTACATTTATATTGAGGAAATAATAAGTGAGGCTTTGTTTTGTGCCATCTTTGATTTCTGGTATTGTCAAGCTTGCAAAATTGGAGAGGTCTTATTTCCCAAATACCGATTTGGGCTTGTTTGATACCATTTTTATTATCTGTAAAACAAACATAATCCCAGTCCTTATCAATATACTTATAAATTTCAATTTCTCTAATATCGTCATAATCATTTGTTATACAAGTATAAACTACACCTTTTGCTTTTCTTGTTTTCTTGTATTCTAAATATTGTTCTATTCTATTTTTATCTTTTTCAGATTTATATGGATTACAATTATTTGGAAAACTTGGCCATACCTTACTGATATACCGTATTATTGGATTAACTCCGAGTATCTTACAAGAATTTAAATAATTATTATCAAAATATTTGGACGGCAATTCATTATTAAACCAACCTTTCTCATACCAATAATCTAATACTTCTTTTTTGCTGAAATTTGGATGATATTTTTTTATATACCAATCTGCATCCCAAAAACCTGATTTTAAAATTAAATTTTTTTCTTTCCAAGTTTTTATTCTTTTTTTCAAAAATATTTTTTTATACTTAATTTTTATTCCAAAAATATTTATAACTTTTAATCTAAAATCTAACTCTTTAATACCTATAATTGTTTTTCCAAACATAGTAATTCTTGTTTGCCTTTTATTAATTATCCCCTGTCTTTTGTTAATTTCTCTAAGAAAATATCTTATATGTTTTTTTAATTGAATTTTTTTTACATTTATTTTTTTATCTTTTCTTATCAAGCTGTATTTGTAGTTAGTAAACAATGTAATGAATATTCTTGTAAATATAGGATAAGAAGTTTTTATATTTTTATAAAGTATTATTGATCTTTTTAAGAAAGGGTATTTTTCTTCTCTAATTAATTTTCTGTATTCATACAAAAAAGCTCCTTTCATTTTTTTAGAAAAAGTACAGTAAACATCATATTTAAATCCATTATGAATCAATAATTCAGATAAACATATTTCATACTTTAAAATAATATCTTTTTTTGTTTTTTCTTTTTTTATATCATACATAAATTTATAAAAACATTCATGCATAAAAACTTGAGGTTTAAATACCAAAAAATATGACTGAACATGATATTGACATAAAAAATTTTCTTTATTAATACAATTTTCGGTAGGGCCCCAAAAATCTATATTTTTATTAGACATTTTATTAAACATATCTTTGAAGGGAAAAAGAGGTGCATAGCAACTATCGTTTGCAAAAATCAATTCATCACAATTTTCAAGAAGTCCGTTTTCTTTTGCATATAGAAAAGCTTTTTTATATGAACCAAAATCATATTCATCGTGTTTGCCTGTTATAGCATGATAAATGTATGGTTTTATTTTTTCTAACTCATTTTCAGATATATCTACAGCAGAAACAAAAATAATTTTTTCTGCAACTTTTTTTAATTCTTTCAAATAAAAGATTACATAATTTTGTATAATATTATAATTGTCCCAATGTGCAAAACATGCTACTCTATTCATTTAAACTTCTCTCTAAAATTAATATCATAACCAACCGAATAAAATTTTTATCTTTGCCCAGATAACTTCATATAATTTGCATTGTTTTGGTCCGGGATAAAAAAACAATGATAATCTTTTTTTATAATTATGTTTTGCATTTGCTAATAAATCTATCAATTCTAAATCTTTTTTCTTAAGTTTATTTTTATATGCATCTAAAATAAGGTTAGCATATATTGTCGTAAACTGAAGATTTCTATATCTTGATAAAGAAAAGTCAAAATCTTTTATCTTAGAGAACAAATTTTTTTCTTTTGCAGCTCCTATACTATTATTTTTATGTTGTCGATATAAAATAGAATCTTTTTCTGAATAAACTATTTTACCCAGTAACAAAGCTGTTTTAAATGTCCAAGAATCATGAAATACCTCTCTATATTTTTCTTTAGGCAAATTTGTTAATTTCGGATAAGATACTAAAATATCATACAAAGCTCTATTAAAAACCATCGTGCATCCGTATGCCGAATTAGGAAAAATAAAATTTGAAAATATGTCAAATTTTGGAGATAAATCTTTTATATCAATAGGTTTTAAATCTTGATTAACAATACACTTTTTGCTATAAAATAATACCGGAGCAGTAATCTCTTTTATCTCATTAACTCCAAACTCCAGTTTATTGGTAAACCAGTAATCGTCTTGATCTGCAAATGCATAAAAATCAGCTTTAGGAGCTTTAATTAATAAATCAAAAAAACTATTTGTACTTCCTAAATTTTTACCTATATAATAAAATAACAATTTTTTATTTTTATATTCTTCTAAAATATTTACGGTATTATCTTTTGAACCGTCATCTCTTACAAACAAGTAGATATCTTTAGAAACTGTTTGTTTTAAAATACTATCAATTTGTTCTTTAAGATATTTCTCCCCGTTATATGTGCTTAATAAAACAACTATTTTAGTCACTTATCTTTCCCAAACAATTTATTAAATAATATTATTTATCCTCTAAATAATACACTGTCATATCATGTGTTTTTCTTTTTTCCTCAGGCGGTAATTCCATATAATTACCATAAACATTTTGCAAATAACTATTCCAACAAGAATATATCGGAAATTTATATCCTTCAAATTCTGCTTCAGCATATTTTTCGAATTCACTTTTCAACATTCTCTCACCAGAACCATAAAGCCCCCATGTTATTATACCGACATACTTACTTGTCTCATAGGGATATTTTAATGCAAGTTTATTTATCTTGTCTATCAATCTTTTTTCTCCATAAATAACTGCTATCGGTTTTAAAATATACTTCATGTATTTTTTTAATAAAGTCTTTCCTTCGCCAAGTTTTGCATAATTCAACACAAGAAGTTTTCTGTATATATTGCATATTCTATAAATCTTTTTTACTTCTTTTATATCTTCAGGTAATCCATCTACTGGAACAATATCTATCCAAATATTTTTATCTTCATTTCCATATAATCTATCTATTTGTGTATTTAAATTTACTATCTTAGCAAAAGGGAACGGTATATTATTAAGAAAATATGATTTTATACAATATTCATTATCATCTATCCATATTTGTAATAGTTTCATAAAATCAGGTCTTGGCATACATACATCTATATCATCGTCCCAAGGAATAAAACCTTTATGTCTTATTGCTCCTAATAATGTTCCTCCTGCCAAATAGTATCTTAATTTATTCTTTTTGCAGAATTCATCAAACCTTAACAATATTTGTAATTCAATATTTTTTATTTCTCTATTACTTAATTTTTTCATTATAAATAATTTTTTCTTTTTTACTATATATTTATTACACCATTTGTAACCAAACGAATTTATATAAGTTGTAATTTATGTTTAACAAAATTATTGCAAGTTTATCTCTTAACGGAACATTTTTATCAGTTAAAACTTTACTTGAACGTTTTTTTATAAAATTAATTATTTCTTTTACAATATATCCGTTTTCTTTATCAAAATTCAGTACCTGGTTTAATGTAGAAAACCTTGCATAAACTCTTCTTCTCAAAGCGGCTTTTTTTAAATTAGGGAAAATATTTAAAATATCTCTCGTGGCATTATCGGTATTTTCTATTAAATCAAGTTTTGATTTTATAAAACTTTTCCTTACTATTGATGTGTTTCTTATTTTATAATTATATTTTGCCAAATGCCCACATGCTATTGTACCGGATTTAACAAACAATTTATAAGTTGTTGCTATATCTTCGAACAATTTTCCTTTCGGATATCTTATATTTTCAAACAACTCTCTCTTATAAAGTTTCGCCCATGCGGATGTATCCACACCATCGTCATACAACATTTTTTCAATACATTCTTTCGACGATAACTTATAGTCGGATTTCAAATTAAAATTTTTCTTTTTTTTATTACACTTTATAACATTATGTGTACATATTGACATTTCACATGCAAACTTTTTTAAAATATTATAAAGATATTCAATCATATCTTTTTCTACGGTATCATCGGAATCTATAAATGTTATATATTCTCCCGTTGCAATGTTAATACCGGTATTTCTTGCATCGGAAAGACCGCCGTTTTCTTTATGTACTACCTTTATTCTATTATCTTTTAGTGCATATTCATCGCATATTTTTCCGCTATTATCCGTAGAACCGTCATCAATACAGATAATTTCAATATCTTTAAGTGTTTGATTAACAACACTATCTAAACATTGTTTTAAATATTTTTCTACATTGTATACGGGAATAACTACGCTTACTTTTGCATTCATAAAATTTTCGGACACACAAAAAAAGACGAAATAAACTAAACTAATAGTTTATTCCGTCTTCTATTGTATTAAGTTTTATTATTTTTACACTACAAAAATTAAACGATGCTCTTAATGAAGAGTATCTGTCTGTCTGTCTGTCTGTCTGTCTGTCTGTCTGTCTGTCTGTCTGTCTGTCTATGATTTTACTATTTTTTAAATTTTTCATTTTGATTTTAAATATTTTTTTTATTTTGTATTCAAATTTTTTCTTCCAAGAAATTCACTCTGGATTTAAATTTATCATTACTATATTTGCACATCTTTCCCAATTCTTTTATAAGTCTCTGTCGATTAGTATTTGTTTTAGGTAACCCTTGACGTGCTACTATCCTACAGAAAAAATCAAAATCATATTTGCTATAGTCATTCTTTATCAATACTAAAGTTGTAATAAGTTGTTTACATGCATCACTAACATCAACACCTTTTAATTCAATTAAAAAAAATCTTCCGTCTTCCAACAATAAACCATAATCACATTTTTTTGTTTCATCCGAATACAATTTACCATCTATTTGTAAACGATATCCTTTTTTTTGGGAAGAATTTATCGCTCTATATATCATTCTATTTTCTGAAAATTCAAATTTAGAACGAGAATCTATACTTAGAACAGAATTAGCAGGAAAAGGGAAATCAGTATAAACACTCATTACTTAATTTAACTCCATTAAATCATTAAATATTTTGTCTATTTTTATTGAGCAGTCATCAATTTGAGAAGCATCTATTAATCGACTTTCCGTATCTTTAACAGGAATAATATTTCCTTTTTCAAGTTTATACACGGAAATATTCTCAAATGAAATCATTTTATCTTTAGGTATTTCGTCAATATATTTATTACGTCTTATATATATATCATTTGCTAAAATAGCATTATTTAAAGCAGTTAAAATATATGGAGAATGTGTTGAAATAATGAGCTGATTAAATTTATTTTCATTTTTATATTTTAGGAGTTCATACAAAATATCGGCTTGTGTCTCCGGAAAAAGATTCTGTTCCGGTTCCTCAACAACATTCACAAAACAGGCCGGAATATACTTATTAACAAAATTTAATAATTTTTGCAACATATCATCATTTTTTATAAAATCTTTACCACCAATATAATACAGATTAAATTGTTCCAGTAATTTTTCATTTTTTGTTTCCAATATTTTTTCTTCTATTCTTTTTTTCAATCCGGAACTTACAGATTGAAGTTTTGTAAACAAATTTTTATTTACTTCATTTGATAAAAATTTACTAACCAAAAGCAACGGCGTAATTGATTGTATTCCGCTTGATGCCGCACCTATTGATATTTTCTTATTTTTTGTTCTTATAAAAGTATTATGGTCTTCATAAAAAACACTCGTTTCATCTATGGGAAGACTAAAAAACGTATTGTCAAGACTCGATAAAGCCTTAATATATTCAGCATTTAAATCTCGTACCATAAACGGGATATTAGAAAGAGTATCGACTACATTACCCTTTTTATCGGCAATACTTTGATTAGGGACTCTATCCAAAATTGTCAGTAAATTTCTTGCAGCGGAAACATATTGAATTTTAGGTAAAATATATTCTTTTGAAATAGCAGAATTCACCATCGTCACTTTAAGCTTATTGTTTTCATATTCAAAATTGCAAATATCTCCTTCATACAATATCTTTGTATATACACTAAAATATTCCGAAACATCCTGTCTGTAACAGCATGTTCTAAAAAATTCATTATTTATCATATCAACTGAAAAATCACCTGAAGCTACCTTCTTTTCAATCCATTTAAAAATTGAGTATAATTTGGCTATTGTACTTTTTCCGCTTGCCTGATGACCTATAAAAACAGTAACCGGCAAAAATTTAACTACAAATAAACCATCTGCAGATTGTAAATTTTTTTCTATAGGACCAAAATTTTTAATTTTTATAATTGCCATTTTTTATCCAAAATAATTTTTAAACCTTTATTATATAAAACATCACGCATTTTAACATTTTACTTATCAAATTGCAAGGGAATTTAATATCTTATTTATTAAATTGCATAACAATTTAAAAACTTTTTTCATATTTCTTATTAAAAAATTTTGCTGAAAGGAAAGAAAAGCCTTTTTTAAACCAATTTACTTTTTCCATATTTAAAACAGGAACTTCAACATACTTTAAATTATTTGTTTCTATCCAAACATCCGTAAGTCTTTCCGAAACTCTGCCGAAAAGCCTCTTTTGAAAATCGGTATAATTTGAGATATCCAGCCTGTTTTTTAACTCAAACAACACATCAAATAAAAAAGAACAGTAACTATCAACGTATTCTTTCTTCATAACAAACATATTGAACATATGTCCCGACCGCCGTCTCATTACGCGGTCAAAAGCATCTTTATATTCGGGATATTTTTTCGCTATAATTTGCCCGGTTATATCCAAATCTTTGGCACTAAATGTATGTGCATAGTGAGAATATATCGTTTCAATATAATAATATCTTTTTTTAGGAAGAATTATATCGGTATTTTGTAATAAAGATTTTATTTCCGATTCGGTAATAATCGACGATATTTTTGATTTAGCCTTATTATTACCTTTAAAATAACGACGGTAATGAACAAGCCCTAAATAGTCATAATCCAAATTCTTCCAAGCCCAGTACAAAACCGTCAATTCGCAAAATAAAGGATTTAAAGAAGATATATTATCGCCCGTGTTATCGCCGATAAAACCTATGGATTTTTTCCCCTCTGCACCTGCATGAACAGGTATATACACGGCACCTTTCGGCATTTCATATTGTTTATGAGCAGCAACAACCATACTTACATTCATTTTAGAAAAATTGTAATGTTTAACTTTTAATGTTTGTAATTTTTAGCCTTTGATGGCTCCGGCTGCGATACCTTTAACAATATGTTTCTGCATCAATAAATAAATTATCACTATAGGAATAGTAGCTATGGTCAAGCCTGCCATAAGCAGAGGATAGTCCGTCATATGCGTACCCTGAAAAACCATCAAACCTCTCTGTATAGGCATTTTTGCCGTATCCTGAAGAACAACCAAAGCCAATAAAAATTCGTTCCAAATATTCAAACACTGAATAATTACAAGCGTTGCAACTGCAGGCTTTGCCAAAGGAAGTGCTATTCTCCAGTAAATACCGAAACGAGAACAACCGTCAATAAGAGCAGCTTCTTCTATTTCTCTGGGCAAATCTTCAAAGAAAGATTTAAGCAGGAATAAACCGAACGCGATACCACCGCTTATATAACAAAGCAACAAGCCTGTTCTTGTATCCAACAAATGCAAACTCTTAAGTAAAAGATACAGAGGAACAAATGCACCCGGAATAGGAATTAACAGAGTGGAAATTAAAAGATAAAACAAGAAATTTTTACCCCAAAATTCAAGCCTTGCAAAACCGTATGCCGCCATTGACGTAACAAGAACTATCGCGGAAACACCGACGACGGTATAAATAAGACTGTTTAGAAAATACATACCGAATTTCGCTTTTAGGAACGCTTCGGCATAATTCCCCCACTGCCAAGTTTCAGGAAATAACGTAATACTTTTAAAAATTTCTTCGTTGGTTTTTAAGGAAGAAGACAACATCCAAAAAACCGGAAATACACAAGTGATTGCAACTGCAATCAAAATTACGTGAGTAAGAATGTCCAAAAAATTCTTTTTTACTTTAAATGCGTTCATTTTATTTACCTGTTAAATTTTTTACTTGTCCAAAGCTGCAACATTGATACTATCAACAACACCATACCGAATATTACGGCCATAGCCGTAGAATATCCGAATTCACCGTTATTCATAAACTGATAAATTTTTGTTATAGGCACATCGGTATGACCTGCCGGTCCGCCCTGCGTCATTGAATATATTAAATCAAATATCTGCATGGCCCCTAAAATTGTAAGTATTGTTACAAGAGTAAATACCGGTATCATACTGGGGACGGTAATATTGACAAACTGTTGCCATTTATCCGCACCGTCAACTTCCGCAGCTTCATACAGCTCGTTAGGTATCGTTTGTAAACCTGCCAAAAGAATAATAAACCCATACCCGAAACCTTTCCACATATGTACTACAGCTACCGACGACAATGCCGTCTTTATTTCGGAAAGCCAAGCAAAATCTTTAAACTGTTCGAACCCTATAGCGGCAAGACATGTATTTAATATACCGAAATTCCCGTCGTAAATAAACTTCCAAATCAACCCGACAACTATACCGGACAAAACAGGAGGCAGGAAGAATATAACTCTGTAAACGTTTTCCCCTCTTATCTGTCTGTTAACCAGTATTGCAAGAAGCAATGCCAACCCGTTCTGTAAAGTTAAACAAAGAAGCGTAATATATGCGGCATTAAGCATAGATTTCCAAAATGCGGGATTATGAAAAATAATATGCTTATACTGAGCAAAACCCACAAAAACCATATCTTTATCAATACCGTTCCACTGATAAAAACTAAGCTGAATTGTTCTGAGCAACGGATACAAATTGAATACCAAGAACAAAAGCAGTGCCGGCAAAATAAACATCATGTTAAATGTTTTTTCTTTTGGTGTTGCAGTAATCATTTTACGATACCTTCACTATTTTATTTTTTCATCTGTCTTAATTTTTCAGCCTGAACTTCCTGTACGGCTTTAGCCGGAGATTTCTCACCGATAATTACAGACTGCAAATTAAGGTTAATATAGTTTGTAACCTGCCAAGCTTCCAGTTTCGGCAAACTTTCAAATGTTCTCGTAATACTTTTTGAAAATTCCTGTAATATTTCAGGTAAGTCCTGAGCACTTTCTTTATTGGAAGGAATATTTAATGTGTTTTCTGCCAAGAACGACTGCTGAGGTCTCTGTGTAAACCATTTTAAGAAAGCAATTGCCTTATCTTTTCTCGGGGATTCTCCGTTAACAAACATTGAAGAACCGTCACCGCCGAACACCAAGAGAGGATATTTTGCATCGGGAAGTGAAGGCGGATACATAATTCCGTAATTCAAGGAAGAATTCATTGATTTATAAACATTAATTCCCCAAGAGCCGTTGAATGTCATTGCGGCTCTTCCCGTAGCAAATGTTCTTTCGGCATCTTTATTTACCATGGTAACGATACCAGATCGGAAGAGCGTCGTGTAGGGAAAG
>CALGGE010000022.1 GCA_937916125.1 uncultured Elusimicrobia bacterium
TTCTTATTCTTATATTATTTCTTAATTTTCATACCTAAAAATATCAAATTCCGTGAATAGTTAAATTTTTGATATAGTAAAGTTCCTATTCTACCTGATTTAAAAAAAGTAGGATTTATAACCTGATTTATATCTCCGGAAAAAATAATGCCATTAACATTGTTTATGCAATTTAAAAGCATAAAAATTTCACATTCGGTTAAATCCTGAATTTCATCTGCTATAACTTTATCATATTTATGATTTTTCAGATATTTGATGATTTGGAGACTTTTTTCATTGGAATTATATATCGGCTCTTTTTGTTGATTTAAATAATTCAGATATTCCTCTGATATACTATATACTAATTCCTTATCTTCGACATCTATAATAGAATAATCTTGAATAATTGCTCTATTGTTTAAATAATTTTCTCTGCTTATTTGCCTGTTTTCATTTTCTATATCTCTTTGTACTTCTGAAAGCATTGAGCCGTATATTAAACCGTAAATCTCGGAATATAAAATATAATCATCATATTTTGTAAATATTGAACAAATTTTTTTATAATTATTAAAAAATTTTTTTATTTTTTTATATATTATGTTTGTTTTAAATGTTATAAAATTATTTATGGTATCAAATTTAAAATATTTTTCAGATAAAGATTCTTTTTCTCTTATATCATTTATAAATGTCTCTATCGTATGAAAATATACATTATCTGTTTTTCCATATTTTTTTATTCTTTTTTCTATAGTGTCTAACAAATTTTTATTTCGAGTTATATATAAAATTTTTGATTTTTTATCCGAGTTTTTTTCTTTTTGAATCAACATTTCCAAATATTGTATTCCAACTTCTGTTTTCCCTGAACCGGCTATTCCTCGTATTAAAATAGGTTTTTCTTTGCTTTCTTTATCAAAAATTTTTTGTTGTTCAAGTGTCAGTAAAGATGTTTCAAAATTAGCATTCCCTTTCGAGAAATAAAATAATTCTCTTGAAATATCATTTTCAGAAATATTCTCTGCTTCTTCATAAGAAAACAATTTGTTGGATAATAATTTATCAACAATTTTTTTTTGCTTATCATGTTCGGATGCAGAATGCAGTTCTATTAAAATTATAGTATCTTCTTCAGGATTAATAAATTTTTCTAATCTTTTATATATTGAAGAATTATTTTTTACCAAAACACAATATATTCTTGAACCGCCGTCAAAATCAATTATAGGAACATCTGAAATTTCTTTAATACCAAAGGTATTAAGATCATATACTTCATTTAGAGAATATTTAGAAAGTTTATTAAAAAAATTTAATCCATTTTCTTTAACTTTCTTTTTTTCTAAATATTTTATAATCTGCTTTGATATAAATATATTCATTTTAACACTGATTCAGATTTGTTTAGTAAAATACTAAAAGTAATTCTTCTTGACTTCTTTTTATCTTCTTTACCATTGGCATCTTTTACATAATTACTTGAAGAAAATCCGTTTGCCGTTAAATGCTGCAAAAGCCAATTTAATAAATCTTTATTTTCTTCAAATTCTTGCCTTAAAATTTCATTATTAAAAATACTATTGACAGCTGTTAATGTTCTTCTTTGAGACAAATCCATATTATTTATATATTTTTCTTGCTTTGTAGAATTTTTAGACCATTCTGTTGAACTATATCCTTGTATACGAATTTCTTTTATTGAATTTTTTACTTCTTCATCATCATATATTGAATGTATGAATTTTGGAATGAAATCATTTAAAATTCTTTTTTCTTTTTCATTTAATGAACTTTTACTTTGTGCAAAATAAACACAATTTTTAGTATCCGAAGATACAAAAACATTTAAATCATCATCAACCATTATTCCTTTTGAAATTAATGTTTCTTTTATTTTGCTTTTATTAAATTTTTCAGTTGTTTCTGTTGTTTTGTGATACATTATCATACTAAATATCAAAAATACAAAAATAATCATTACACAGGTCATTAAATCCGCATAACTTATCCAAAAGCTGTCATCATTTTCTTTATTTGAATTAAAAAACATTATTATCCCTCTTTTGATAAATTATTTTCGCTACTTATGTTTGTTTCTATTACATTTTCGTTTATATTTTGAACAAATTCCTTTGTCCTAATTATAGTTTCTATATATTTACTTATCATACTTTCCAATAACTGTTTAAATTCTTTACTGTTTATTTCTACAATTTGTTGCAAAGTTTTAAATTCTTTTTGAATTAGGCTATCTGTTAGTTCTTTTAGAGTATCAGCTAAATTTATTTGATTATTAGTAAAAATATTTTTTAAATTATTTTGCTGAGTCGTTATTCCGATTAATATATTATTAAGAAGATTTGTCACTTGTTCTTCCTTTTCTTTTGAAATAGTTATAAATGTATTGAAATTATTATCTGCCTGATCTGTTAATTTTTTTATAAAATTGTTCAAATCTATTTGATTGTTTATAAAATCATTCTTAAATTTTTCTTGTTGTTCTTTAAAAGTATCTAAGAATTCTGTTAAACTTTCTCCGTTTATTTCTACAATTTGTTGCAAAGTTTTAAATTCTTTTTGAATTAGGTTATCGGTTTGTTCTTTTAGAATATTAGCTAAATTTATTTGATTATCAGTAAAAATATTTTTTAAATTATCTTGCTGAGTCGTTATTCCGATTAATATATTATTAAGAAGATTTGTCATTTGTTTTTCCATTTCTTTTGAAACAGTTATAAATGTATTGAAATTATTATCTGCCTGATCTGTTAATTGTTTTATAAAATTGTTCAAATCTATTTGATTGTTTATACAATCATTCTTGAATTTTTCTTGATGTTCTTTAAAAGTATCTAAGAATTCTGTTAAACTTTCTCCGTTTTGTTTTATTTTATCTATATTAATATTGAAATTTTCAAATAAGTTTTTTTGTGTTTCAACTGAAGCAGTAAAAGAATTAAATTTATCATTTAATTCTTTTATAAAATTATCTTGAAATTTTATATTTTTATTTAAATTATCTAAAACGTTACTAAATTCAATTTGATGTTCCCTGGATTTCTCATACATATCTTTTAACAACTCAACAATATTTTTATGTCTATCAAAATATTCTGTAATATTTCTTATTCCGTTATTGAATTGCATAAAATCTTCACCTAATTTATCTGCAATATTGTTATATATTCCGTCAATTATTTTTTTATAAGTTTCTTCTACAAAGAAATTTATTGAGTTTTCTAAATTTTCATAAATTTTTGAAATTTCAACAAATATTTTATCTGCTTTTTCGGTATCTTTTTTATCTTTGCCTTCTAAAAATTCAGATAATTTTTTTGTATTTGAAATTAATGTATTTATTGAAGATAATAAATATTTTTCTACATTTTTTTCATATTTATCATTATTTATAAAAAGAGATATAAAACCTTTAGTGGCTCTTAAAGCTATTGATGTTCCTATTCCAAGAATTGATGTAGCAAAAACAAATTTTAATGAATTTATAACATTTTTTATTGATAAAATTAATTGTTCAATGGAATTGACATCTATGGATAAATCTTTAAATGTAAAAAAAATACCTATAAAAGTTCCTAATGTGCCTATGCCCAAAATTAAATTTGCCCATAAATTTGAATCTTTTTTATATCTTAAAAAGAAACAACATAAAGAAAGATATATGCAAAATGAAATCTTATCAAAAACATCTATATGTTCATTTAAAAAACTTTTTAAATATAAATATCCAAATTCATAAAACAAATAGGTTAATCCTGCCCAAGATATTAGCAACAAAATAATTAACACTGCTTTTTTTATTTTATTAACCGATGAAATACCATCATACTCTATTTTTGACATAGCTACACTCCTAAATATTTTAAAATATGTTTTATTCTTATTTTTTATGAAAGATAAGAGAAAAACCACCAATACAAAATATTAATAAACCAATTATACCGGAATGTAATCCGCCACCTGTTAAAAAAATAACTCCTGCAGAAACCAAAATTAAAAGTGTCCAATTAAACATATTTCTTAAGCCCGTAGAGTTTATTTTTTTAGTTAATTTAAAAAAGATTAGATGAAGAAAGATTATCACAATAATACTTATAAACAAAACACCTACAATAAACATAGTTTCTCCTATTTTTTCTTGATAAATTTTTAAACAAAATAAAAATTTACTTTTAACATTTAAAATATTTTATTCTTCCAATTTTTTATATTTTTCTTTGTTAAATGATAATTAAAACAATCAGGGCAAACATAACAATGCAATATCACATTATTTTTCTTTAAAACATTTTTTGCCATTTGTTTAGCAGCTCCTAAAGTCTTATAAACTTTTTTATTTAGACATCCTGTGGAAAATCTTTTTACCCAATTATCTAATTTTGATTTTTTCATAGAATCCCGAATTAATAAAATACAATCAAATTTATCACCAATTTAAAACTAAATTTCGTTACTATAACATTCAATATCTTCTGCAACCTCTTCAATGTCATCATTTGAGTTTTTTTCAATGATTTCAAAATTATAAAAGAAATTTTTATGTTCATTAAAAAATTTATCTATCTCCGGAATATCAATAGCATTAACAATTATTAATTTTTCTTTAGCTCTTGATAAACCTACATATATCAGTTCAAGTAAATTTATTTCTGTTTCTTCATTTTCTTTTTGTTGATTGAGAATAATTTTAGACTTATCTTCATTCCACTCAAAAGGAATTATTTCACCTGATTTATCAATAACAGGAGATATAAGTAAAACGATATATTGACTTTCTAAACCTTTAAAACTATGTATAGTTGATATTTTTATTAAAGATGAGTTCTGTCTAAAATTAAGTTTAAAAACTCTGTCATGATCATTTGATTTTTTTATTTCACTCCTTTTTTTTTCTGCTAATTCTTTTAATTCTTTCTTTAAAAAAGTTGTTTTTGTTTCTTCTTTAAGATTATTTCTTATTTCATAATCAAAATCGTATAAAAATTTCTGAGTATTTGAAATAAATGTAATTTTACTTGGATGAATATTTTGCTTTTTTAAATCATCATATATATTTAGTAATTTTTTAATTATTTGCGAACTGTTAATTTTATAGTAATCTATACCGAAATGAAATTCTTGTTGTCGTTCTTGGTGAAAATTTTTAGCTATTTCTTCATTATTATATTTATTATTCAAAAAAGTTTTAGACCAAAAATTTAATAAAATTATTATATCATTACTTGAATATCTGCAACCCTTTATTAATTTTTCATCCCACTTTCCTGGAACAGGAACTACAGGCATCTTATATTCATCTAAAGAACAATTATTGTATAGATTCTGTTTCGGGTCTGCTACAATAAAAAATTTACCATTAATTTTTATAAAATGTTGTTTTAAAATATCAAACCAAATAGGCTTATAATCTTGTGCTTCATCAATAAAAATAGCATCAAATTTTTTTATTTTATTCGTTATATTTTTAAAATAATCTATTTTATTATTTTTTTTATTTTCTAAATCTTTAATATTTTCTATGTCGTTATAATTAATCATTGCACTTTTATATAATTGATGATAATTTGTAATTGTAATACTATCTTTATTACATTTATAGCCTTTCGGAAATATTTCACTAATCCTATCTTTTATATAATTAATAAGAGTCAAATTATATGTTAATATTAAAATATTTTTTTTCCATTCTGTCTTTTCCAAGAAATCAACAGCTTTTTTTGCAAGAACAAGAGTTTTTCCGGAACCGCCACCACCATAAATTTTTTGTCCAATTTCATAATCAGCTAAATTTTTCTTTATTACTTTTTGTTGTTCCGAAGTGTAAGCTATATTTTTTCTTTGAGAACTTTCTAATGGTTGCAAGTATCTTCTAATCTCAAGATATTCGTTTTGTGTTATGCCATTCGAAGTTTGAAGAAAACAAATGTTATAATCATCTTGGTTTGAATTTTCAAACAAGTAACAAGTATATTCTAAATCATTGTTTTTTTTCTTTAAAGCCTCCTTTTCTGTTTCTTTCAAATCAACTTCTTTATTTATATTGTTAAAATAAACGACAGTCTTTATCAATTTATAATTTTTTATATCTTTTATAACTCTTTCTTTTAAACTGGGAGACAACAAATTATAAAAGACTTTTTTATAATCACATACTTGTTTAAAAGGGAACTTTACTATTATTTCTGAATTTTTTATTCTCCAACCTTGTTCTGTTATAGTATAAGCATCATAATTATAATCTTTTATCTCTACAATCCAAATATTTGTATTTCTTTCTACTATAACAATATCAGGACGAAAGCCATTAATATTTGGTTGAACATAAACCTCTAAATTTCTGTTATCATTATTATTACCAAAGTACTCTTCTATTTTTTTTAGAAAATTATTTTCTCCTGTAGTAAGTGGTGTCTCAAAATTTTTTATTTCTTCCATTGTTGGGAACAAAGTTATCATAACAGTCATCCTTTTTAAGTAATATTTGTTTAAGGAATTTTGAAAGGAAAGATGTGTGATGGATTTTTGATAGGCAAAACAAACGGCTGAATTATTTCAGTAAACACAAGCGAACTAAAATAAACAGCCGTGATTCAATTTTCCATAAGAAAACCGAATACTCGGAATAAAAATTGAGGTAATTAGGCTCAATTATTATTCCTAAAACGACTGTTTTCAGACTTGTGTTTACTTCTGCTTTAGCAAAAGCTCGTTTCTACCTTTCGTAGAAATTCCAAAAACAGAATATTAAGTTTTAATTTACTGCTTTTATTTTAAAAGTTAAACCTCCATTAACATAAAACAACCTATTATATATTATACTTTAAAACTATTTATAAAGGCAAGTTTTTTAAGAGGATCACGCTCACATAAAAAAGAATTAACAGTCCGTTTTTTAAATCAATATATTTTAACTTAAAAACAAGTTCAAGTTTCGTCTCGTCAGGCACGGATGACAAGATTTGAACTTTTTAAGTTATTTTTATATATAAAAATTAAAATTTTTATTGATTTTTTAGAGGCAAAAAGTGGGGTCATCTACTGGACAAATACTCAAACCTATTTATTTATGAGGAAATTATGTCGAACTTTGTCGGGATTAATAACATTAGATTTAACAAAGATAAAATCAAAATTTGCTAATCCTGTGTCCTTTTTCCTAAATTCCCCTAAACTTTTTCGATATTATACCTAAATCCTACTTAATAATGGAATCTGCTAATAATATTCTTAGATGAAAAAAAAATTTTAAATTTTCACTTTTTTAGGTATATTTCTTGTATTATTCTAAGCCATTAATTCCATATCCACTAAAATCACAAATATCCCGTATCAATGCCAGGGAATAGCATTGATACACCCCAGTCTTTCATATATCCAGTATATTCCATAAACCGTAAGTAAATTATACATTAAACAAAAAAAAATACTTTAAAATTTTAATTTTGATTGTTTTACTTTTAAATAATTATTAATATATTTTTATAATTTTGGAACAAACATTGATAGTTCAGGAGACATTGTTGAAAGATTCCATACTCCAACTTTCATCTTTTTTATTCTTTTACCATCTCCAAAATCAAGCAAATCTTCTCTTTTATGAACATTCAAAAGTTTATTCAAACTACCAATATCAGCAGATGTTATTAAAAAAGCCTCTTCAGGATTTATTAATTTACAATATGCCCATAATTGTCCTAAATCTCTAAGAGTTAATTTTGTTTTTTTTGCTTCAATAAAAAATAATTTTATATTGTTATTTTTCTTTGCAATACCAAGAACATCAATTTGAATATCTACACCAACTGCAAGGTCATTTATTATACCTATTTTTTCTAAAACTTTATCCAACCTTTCGTTATGAGTATCAATAGTTGTAATGCTATAACTTCTATATTTATCTTCCAAATAGTGTTTAAGCCATATACACATTGGTTCATACAATTCAACTTCTTTTGATACATTTTTCTTATTTATCATAACCCAAATCCTTTGCTATTTGTTTCCAAGAATTATAATGATTACCCCTGATTTCCTCAGGAATAAAGTTATCATTTTCTCCAGGATGTGAAGGTTTATTTCTATTTATAATACGAGTATCCCAAAAATATTTATGAGTTTTTTCTTTTATATCTTTTCCTTCACTTAAAAAAGCTGTTTCCATTTCTTTTACATAGTTTTCAAGAGCAATATTTTTATGTTCTATACCAAAGCCAATAATTTTAAATTCATTTGCATATATCTTTATTTGGTGTTCTTTCTTCCAAAAATTATGATAACCTTGATTATATTTTGTTAAATTACCATCTCTAATATTAGGATGAGCCCAATCAATATTTTGAACAGGAACATCAATACTTTTTAATAAATTACATATATCAACAACCATATACCAATTTTGTGGTATTTCAATATAAACTCTATGCATATACTCAATTCCTCTTTCAGTATTACTTCTTCTAATATATGCAGTAGTATCACAAAACCCTTTTATAAATTGTTTTCTTTCATCATATGTAAAATTAAAAATATCTTCATGAATTCTCATGTTTGCATGAGTAGTGGCAGAACCAGTATATCTTAAAATTTCTCTAATTAAATATTCCGTATTAGGCTTTGAAAAAAACAAGATTGTAGCTCTTTCTTCTTGCGAAAAAGAAATACCATTTCCAATTAAAGGTTCGAGAATATTACGAATATTAGAAATACTTGCCCTTACATATAGCGGAATATCGTGAAACTCATCGGTTTTAATAACTTTATGAGGTATTTCAATTGATATTGTTGTATTAATGCTATCTCTTTTAATTTCTCCATTCCCAGAAATCATACCGAGCAAATATGCCATTTCATTATTCATATTTATCACTTCCATTTTTATTTTTTAATAAAAATTAATATATATTCATGCACCTTATTAATTCTAAATTTATATGGATATCCAAGAGGTTTCATATTATTATATTCTGTTTGTCTATCCCATATAACTATATCATCAAGGATATAACCTTTTTGCTGAAGTTCCATTATAATATCACAATGTAAAGGATAAAAATTGCTCTTCTTTCTTATATCCATAACATTAACAATACAATAGGCATCTTTTTTTAAACACTTATGAACTTTTGCAAATAACTCGCCTAACAAAGTAATAAACTCTTTGTAATTAGATATATTTCCTAAATCTTTTTTATTATCAGAATAGTTTACATTTTTTTTTATATCTGCAGTCCTCCTCATATTAAGAATATCCCAATAAGGAGGAGATGTTAAACAAATATCAAAGTAATTTTCTTTTAATTTTTCTAATTCTATAAAACTATCACCTGTAATAATATTTATATTTTTATCATTATTTATACGGGTTCTTGCTATTTGAGAAAAATCTTTAGATAAATCTATACCTGTTCCTTTTGACTTTAAATTATGTGTAGCAACCATTGTAGTTCCTATTCCATCAAAGGGGTCTAAAACATTTCTTCCTTTTTTAGAAAAAGTATGTAGTATTTTTTCGCATAGTGCCACAGAATATGAAGCAGGATGTTTTAATATTTTTTCATCGCTTGTTTTATTCAAATTTCTCCATATACTAAAAGAATTTTGCAACCATTCTTTTCCTGTTAAATCATTACATTTCTTACATTCATTTATCATTATTCCACCTATTGGATTGTAATGAAAACATTTCGGAATCAATAAAATTCTTTTCCTCATCCGAAATTCCATAAATTTTATAAACTAATTCATTTAAAGCTTCTAATAATTCAAACCACATCTTTGACATATATTCGCATTTTTCTATTGCTTTTACTAAATTCACAACCTGGTCAAATAAATCGGTATATTCTCTTACTAAAGGTATTTTCTTTAAATATTTAGCATCTGTATGCATTGTTAATTTTGAACCATTATAACAAAACTTTAAAAGATAAAAGTTACAAAGTCTTGAATGAAGAATACCTAATATATATCTACACATTTTTTCATCTCCATCGGTAAAAACAGTAACCGTCTGAGTAGCTTCAAAACATTTACCTGCAAAACTTGCAATAATTCCTGACTCTGCACTATAAATGTTTTGAATAAATAATTGATTCCCCTTCTGCGGAACTTTATGATTTTTAAATCCAAATTTTTTTATTTCTTTTCCATTGATTGCATTACAAGATATAGACCTACCTCTTCCAACATATCCCGTGCACAAGTCTCCAAATTTTTCATAAGTATTTTCTAATTTACAATAAATGGAATATTCAGAATTGTTCTTGAATAACAAAATTTCATCTTTAAAAAATTTTTGTTCAACTTTACAACAGTCAACAAAATTATTGTTCACAAGTCTTTTTATATCTATTACATTATTATCACAATATTTGTTTTTTATTGTAATAATTATTTGTTCTCCTCTAACACAATTAAAATATGCTCCAATGTCAATAATAGATATTATGGATTTATTATGTAAAATATCTTTTCTTAACTTACTATATGTGCTAATATGTAAAAAATTTTTAGGTATGATATATGAAATAATTCCAGTATCTTTTGTTAGTTCAAAAGCTCTATACATAGCAGCAATAAATAAATTACTACCAGAGTCTTTTACTTTTCTTAAAAAATGATAGTCTTTTGTATCAATAATAATATCTTTTTCAAGATTGCAGTAAGGTGGATTTCCAATTAAATAATCAACTTTTTCTTCTAATCCAACAGATTTTAGTGTATTGGTTGCATTATTTGCAATAGAATCATATTTTCTTACATGTATATTTGGGAGTAATTCTCTTACTAATCTTATTGTTTTTAAATCTTTATCTATTCCAAAAATATTATTACATCCTTTAGATAAAGCAGAATATAAGAAACTTCCTGTTCCACAGCATGGGTCTAATACTGTTTTTGATGTATCAATATTTAAATAATCTATAATTAACTTAGATAAATTTATATCAGTATAATAAATTCCATTATTTTTTTTATATTCCTCTTCTATGGAATTCTCAAAAATATTACTTCTATTCATGTATTCATGTGCTGATATACTAAACATTTGTTTCCTGCTTTATGATATTTTTCCTAACTAATACTTTTAATTGATAAAATAAATATTTGATTTAAAATTCACCTAACTCTCTTTATTATTTCTGTAAGAAATACTTTCTAAATACTATTGGATTACGATGTTTATAAAAAATAACAAAACTATTATTCTTGATATTTTACCAAATTTAATTGCTAAGTCAAAGAAAAAAATAGCTTATTTAAGTGATAAAATTAAATTCATATATGAATTATTATATTAAACATTTAGGACAACGGGTTGTCGCAAAAAAACCGTATAAAAAACATCAATGAAAAAATGTAAATAAAAAAATCAGGTAAGCTTAAAGGTCGTTAGACCTAAATCAAAGTTCGCTTACCTGACATTGATAATATAGGATAAAAAACAAAAAATGTCAACAAATAAAAAGCCCCAAAAAAAGATTTGACAGAACCGTTTTCCTTGCCAAACTTACGGTAATGAAGTCTGCTCATTACTCTTTTATCAGGGCAAGAGAAGTATAACACAAAAAAACAAAAATAGCAACTAATAACTCGAACAATTATATTAAAGGCAGGCAGTTAAACATTAGGCACGGAATTTGATATTTTTAGGTATGAAAATTAAGAAATAATATAAGAATAAGAA
>CALGGE010000023.1 GCA_937916125.1 uncultured Elusimicrobia bacterium
TCATTTCGTCTCAAACTTAGCTGTTTTTTCTGTGTCCTTACATTTATTGGTTAAGTTTAAACTTAGCTGTTTTTTCTGTGTCCTTACATTCTCTGATATTCTTAAATTATTTTTATTTTTTTTAGTTCTTACATTTGTTGTTAAAATTTTATTTTTTTAGTTTTTGCCGTTCTAAACTCTTCAACTGTTCAACTATTCAACTGTCGTTGTAATCGTTGCCGTTCATTGTACATTCTACATTATACATTGTACATTGTTGTTTTGCGGCTTGCCGTTTCCGTGTTTTTTTGTTGGACATGAATATAAAATTTTAATATAATTAAAAAATAATAGTTTTAAAGTTAAAAATATAAACCGGAGAATTTAATATGATAGTAGAATTGTTGCGATACACCAACGAACCGGAAAAAACTTGTGCCGTTGCAGGCAGACTTTGCTACAGTTCCGTCGGAATTGAAGAACTGAAAGAAAAGCTTACTCAAGGAAAAATAGAAGATATTTTGAAAAGAATTATCAAGTCCGGACATATGTCCGTATTGGAACATGCTTCGTTTACTTTCGGAGTTGAAGGTGTCTCAAGAGCATTGCTTGCACAGCTTACACGCCACAGAATCGCTTCATTTTCCGTTCAAAGTCAAAGGTATGTTCGCTTTGATAAGAAAACTCCGGAATTTGTTATTCCTCCCAAAATTGCAAAAGACGAAAACCTTTTAAGTCAATATAACGAATTTTTAAAAATTTCTCAGGATTACTACAATAAATTTCTTGCGGCAGGTATTCCTGCCGAGGATGCGAGATACGTTTTACCTAATGCATCGTCAACAAAAATAGTTATGACAATGAATGCAAGAGAATTAAGACACTTTTTTGAATTAAGGTGTTGTAACAGAGCCCAGTGGGAAATAAGAAATATGGCGTGTCAAATGCTTAAACTTGCCAAGCAGGCCGCACCTATACTTTTTGATGATGCAGGTCCGAATTGTTTGAGAGGCGGTTGCACCGAAGACAAACCTTGCGGCACACCTTGGAAGAAATCATAAAATATTTTCTCTGCTCTTTAATTTGTAAATTATTAAAATTTATAAAGAGAGGTTAGATTATCTAAAAATTTGCGGATTTTATATTTTCTTATGTATCTTGCTTTTGATTTTATTAGTCCAAATTCATAGTATTCCATTATAACCGGTGGACCGTAAGCATCGATTATCCAATCGAAAATTCTTTCACTTGATAAATAACCAAAAATTAAAAAAACAGAAATACATATACAAATAATAAATGATTTTACTATTCTGTTATATTTCCTGAAAATAAAGATTATAAATTTTGCAATTATAAAAAACAACCCTAAATATGGCAAATATGTATATCTGTCAGCAACCATAAAATCACCTGTTTTAAGCATGCCGCTTGTAGGTAATATTGTTATTAAAAAAAAGAAAATACCGAAAAATATTGTTTTTATTTTATATTTTTTTAATGATAAAAAACTAAAAAATATTAAAATATATAAAACTGCCGGAGAATACATTATAAACCATGGCGGCATAGTTGTCATTTTGTAAAAATAAGGATACATACAGTAAAGATTTATCGGTAAAAATAATTTATCAAAATAAAATAATATATTAAAGTGGGCATTAATAAAATTTATAAAATGATTAAATAAACTAAAATTAGAATTTATGTAATTTGTTGGATAGTGAACTTTTATAGCTATAAAAATAAAAACTATTGCAATAATAAAATACGGTAAATAAATTTTAAACTTTTTTCTATTGAGATTGTTTGTGTACCAATCAATTAAAATCAATAAAAATGGTAAAGTTATAGCCATTGATTTGGAAAAACAAGAGAGAAGGAAGAAGAAAATTGATGTATAGAGATATAGATGAATAGAAGTATAGATTTGCCATTGTCCGTCATTGCAAGCCGATTTATCGGCGTGACAATCCGGTATCTTTGTTGTTCTTTCATTATACTTCAAATAAAATAGAATTGACAGCAGATAGAAAGGGGCATAGAGTAAATCCTTTCTGGCACTTATCCATGAGACAACTTCTACCCTTGTGGGATGTATTGCAAATAATACAGTTATAATAAAACTTATCCAATAATTATTTTTAGATAATTTAAAAAACAGCAAAAATACTAAAACTATATTTAGCAAGTGTAACAAGATATTATCAAAATGAAATATGGCAGGAACAAAACCGAATATCATAACTTCTAAACTGTAAGATAATGTTACAAGCGGATGATATAGTCCTTCATGTGAATTTTTAAAAGTGTTTATAATATAGTTAAGAGATATATTTTTTAATGTACCGGAATATGATTTTAGCATTACCCAATCGTCAGTTTTTGCATATTCGGCATTAAGTATAGGTGTAAATATTATCACTGTTACAGATAGTAATAAAAATAAAAGAATGATTTGATATGTTTTTAAACTATTCATATATTTATTGTTTGTTAATAAAAAAGGGCGAGGTTTTAAAAACCCCGCCCTTCGTATATAGACTTTTTAGAAGTTTAGTAAAATATCCCATGCGTCTCTTATATTCTGTGTAGCTGTTTTGTTCTCATCCCATGAGAAGTTACCTTTTGCAAATTTCTCTAAGTTATCAGCTGTATTCTGTCCTATCCAACCTGAGGCATCTATTATACTGTCATATTCAGCCTGAGTAATTTCTCCCATTTCAAGAGCATCTCTTGCCTGTGCCACTGCCTGAGATTTGTTTGTTATCTCTTCCATTGCGGTATCAATAGCGTTAACGACATTGCCTTTATCGTCAGTATAAGTATAATTTAATTCAAATCCTTTACCATAGTCGGCATTAACAGCCATTGTCAAGTTACCGTTTATATCTGCTCTAACATCACCCATAAACATTGCTTTTGTATCACCGGAAGCGACTTGTTTCTGTATTTTTTGTATCTGCTCTTTTGATAATCCGTTTTCGTCATCTAATCTGACTACAATTGTTTCTCCTTCTGCAGCGTTGAAACCATTACCATCTATCATATTTATCTGTGCATCATTTACCAAAACATAAGTTCCGCTACCATCTTTCATAGTTACAACACCATTATCTAAGGTGAAAGCATCTTCGGATACACCTAATGCTTTTGCTATGTCAGCAGGGTTAGTCATTATATTTCCTACTACGGCAGGATCAGACTCTGTCCAAACTGTATTTGTTGTGGCAGAATACTGCTGCGTAACAACATGATGTTGTTTAGTGTAAGCTTGTGCACCACCAAAATTTATAGTGTTGCTGAATGTTACACCGGCATAAGTATCTTTTGTTTCTGAGCTTGTTGATTGTGTGCTTCCATAATTACCTGAACCAAATGAAGCCGATGAATTTTTTGTTGTACTCGTAGATGTTTTTGAGACGTTGCTGTAATCTGAAGAGCCTGTTACACCTGAACGACCGGGAATATTATCTCCGTCCCAGGTAGAGTGTGTAATTGTTGTTGAAGCTAATGGGTTGCTTCCGCCCTGAGCAAATGTCAACATTTTTCTGATATCAGAAGTAGTATAACCCATACCGCTTAAACCATTAGTATTCAAAATAGAGCTAAGGTTTCCTCTGTTTATTTGCGTGTGAACTTTTTTCATATCAATAAATCCGTTTGTCATAATAGCGGAATTATTTGTATTAAGTATTTGATCCGGATAGATATTAACGGACTGTATTCTGGTTCCGGTTCCTGCGTTAGCTTCATATCTGCCTGTAGAAGAATTATATGTGTATGTTGCTGCAAGGTTTGCTGCTGTTTTTGTTCCGCTGATAACAGCATTCATATCAGCTAAATCTATTCTTCTTTGGGTCGCATTTTTGAATGGATTTTTACCATCCGTCAAACCGCCGAGAACAGTTCCCGCTGCTCTACCCCATTTATCGTATAATGTTGTAGAACCGACTTTATTACCGTTACTATCTGTTCCTTCTGCATTAAAAGCAGCTGTCATAATACCATTTGAAGTATAACTATACAAGCCTATTGTCTCGCCTACTTCATTTGTTACAAAACTTTGTTGACTTCCTGCATAATAGGTTGTATTATTGGTTGTATAATCTTTGCTGAATAACGTGCTATTATTTGCGGAATATTTTGTTATGCTCATTATTTCTCCAACGGTCCCCGTAGTTTTGCTGCCGGCACTTGGTATTCCTCCGCTTGCTAAACCACCACTAACAGTTGCCGCGGGATTATTGGACCAATCAAATAATTTATAAGTAGTGTCAGTTCTTACGCCATTTTTATCATATGTTATAGCCGTATAATTCATCTTATATTCACCGGATGCTTGACCGTTTTGCGAATTTGTCAGTTCGTTTGTAGGTTGTGCATAGCCGATCATAAAGCCTTTATTGTCATAATAATACTGAGCAGTGATTTTAATTCCCGTAGAGCTGTCATTGTCTGTTTGAATTTGGTACATTTGTTTCCCATTTTCGGAAATGGTTGCTATAGGTCCTGTAGCCGCACTTCCTGCAGAAATACTTACGGAATGATTTGCACCCTTAGATAATGCATCTTTTACTTTTGACCACCATTGACTGCTAACGGAAGCTCTAGTTCCTTTTGCTTCTCCATTAGCATTTTTATCATTCATATCAGCCATCTGAATATTTAAGCCCATAGTTGCGAAGAAAGCTTCTGCCGTACTGTATTTTTTCATTTCTTCCAAATCAGAAGTTCTTAAATTAACACCTGTAACTTCCCAAATACCACCTTTGTTGCTTGCGGAAAATCTTGGACCGTAAGAGTCGTATAATGAGAACGATCCGTTTGCACCTTTTACCGAAACCAAAGTTCCGCCATAATAACCAAAAGATGCCGTAATATTTCCGCCCAAAACATCCTGAGCTTCATTAATGTCATACGTAAATGTTTTCCCTGAACCCGATGAATATGCATATTCTCTGTTAAATTCGTTTACATAGCTTTCATAAGCTGAAAAACCGTTTGTTCCAAGACTTACTGTGAATACTGCTGCCAAGACTAAACTCAAAAGTTTTCTGTTCATGGCACACCTCCTCCTTAAAATTTTTGTTTTTTACTTCTCTTTTGCTTTTGTCATTCCTGACTTGTTCCGAAATCCATTTTTTTACTTTTTTTTCGTTCATTGTACATTGCATATTGCCGTTCTGTCTGTCATGCTGAGCTTGTCGAAGCATCTCGTCGTTTCTGTTGTCGTTGCAGTTGAAACTATTCAACTCTTCAACTTTTCAACTGCCGTTGTCGCTCATTGTACATTGCCGTTTCCTTCCTCCTTTTCTATTATTTTTTATCCCAACTCCTTTTACAGGAGTCGGCACTATTATTGTCTTTTATAGAAAAAAAGGTGGAGTGAAGAGCAAAAAGGAATGACATAAAGTCTGAATATAATAGTAGTAAACTATAGGATGTTTTAAATTGTATTGATAATTTTATTACGGATGTTGAGTTTTTTATACAACAAATTAAAATCAGCTATTGATAATAACAATTTATACCGGAAATTTTTTATTTTTCACAAAATTTTCACAAAAAGTCCTTGATTTTTTCAAATGTGTCGGCTATAATAATAATACGATTGAAGAGTGTTCATTGACAACAAATATATTTCTCGACGAGAAATAATAAAAATTTGTTTTAAACTCTAAGTTATAAAGTGTAAATAATATTGCCGACTCCTGTAAAAGGAGTCTGTTAGAATGAGAAAGAAAAAAAGGGGGTTCGGAGACGGGAAAAAGTAGTAAAAGGTCGCAAGAAGTAAAGAAATTTAAAAAGAGAAGTAAAAAACAAAAATTTTAAGGAGGAGGTGTGCCATGAACAGAAAACTTTTGAGTTTAGTCTTGGCAGCAGTATTCACAGTAAGTCTTGGAACAAACGGTTTTTCAGCTTATGACAAATACAGTAATTCTTACAATTCTTCTTATGGAACAAGAAACTCCAATGTTTATACGGTTAGTGTAGCTTCCGGTGAAGATAATGTAGATAGAACCAGTGAACAAAGAACCGGGTTTCAAATTGAAATTCCGGATGCAAATACCACTTTAGGCGGTAATTTGACGGCAGTATTTAAATACAACGGCGGAACATTAATAGGTGTTGAACAGGCTGATGGAACATTCCAGTTGTATGATTCTTATGGTGCAAGATTCACAGTAAACAATGCAGGTGGAATTTGGACAGTTACAAATGTAAGTTTAAGAACATCCGATTTAGCAGAAATGGAAGCCGCAGGATCTGCAGAAGATTTCTTTAGATCTATGGGCTTTACAAATTCTTTCTTGGGTATTGCGGATATGAATGATACTACAACGGAGACTCGGTATAATGCGGATTCGGAACAGAATGAAACCGTAGTTACGGAAGTTACCGGAAAGTCATCTAAAATCGGAAGCGGTTGGTGGCAGTTGGCAAAAGACACTTTGAAACAAGGTGCTAATTTTTCATTAAGTATTTCTGAAGGTACGGGTGCAACAGGACCTACTTTAACCATATTGGAAAACGGTAAACAGATGGCATCTTATACGACGGATAATACGGTTGAAGGAGTTACAAATTCTCCTTTCGGAAATGGTTCATATAGTGGTCTTAGACAGACAGCAAATTATTACTATGACAGTCATGGTTTTATGACGGGTTATTCTCAGGCAACTATGGAAGATACTGAAACAGACAATGGAACAGTTTCAGGAAAATGGATTCAGAATGTGACAAAGATAACCTATGATAAAGACGGTGTAAGAACGGATTCTACTTATAAATTATTTGACTGGGCTAACGATCCTATGGGTACGGTAAATAATTCTAATAGTGATATAGCGCTTGGCGGAGCTGAAGTAACAGCTTCTACTATAGGTCAGGAAATATCTAAAACGTATTATTCCGCAAACAATTCCGCATTGTATTCCTATGATTTCACCAATAACAATGTAACATATTTTGCTAACAACAAACAGAGTTTTGTTAGAAATGAAACCGGAACAACCGTAGGTTTGTATGAATATTCCGCAAACGGAGTTATTCAGGCATATTTCAATGCAAACGGAACTGTTGAGGGCAGTGATGAAAAAGTCGGAACTACTACCATATTTGACAGATGGGGCAGACAGTTGTACACCGCAACAGGTGGAGGTTTGGATGATCCGACAGGGAAAAATGCTTTTACAAATAAAACTTACAGAAATGAATTGACTTCACAGTATTATGATATTGTTTTAGGTAATATAGATAATAAAACTTTAGCAGCAGATTTTACTTACAACAGTTCTACGGGAACATTTGATGCTAATCCGGGAACAGGAACTGCAATAAGCAGCTTAAATATTTATACGGATCAAGTTTTCAAAGGTAATGACTATAGAACTAACGGTTTCTTGGATATGAATAAGGTTTGGAATGCTATGAATGGTATATCAAACAATAGCTTCACGAATGAAAAACTCAACGAAGTTGCAGTTGGAACCGAGTCCGTAGTTGTTACAATGAGCGGCTATCTTGATACTTTAAATGCAGCTGCTGATAATATAGAATCTTCCGGCACCAATAGTACAGGTGCGACTGATGAAGCTGATATGACGACTATAGCTAATGCTTTAGCGAATGCGGATAGTACTGTAGCAGCAGCAAAAGCCGCTTTGGATGGTGAAATTGCCAAAGGTGCTAATGCAGACAAATCAAAAGTTGAGAAATTAGCATCTATTTATGCTGCGGCTTGCCAAACAGCTTCTGAAATGTATGATAGAGCTGAATCTATTGCGGGTATAGCTGCATTCCGTCAAAAGAAGAATAATGCAAGTAAGAAAGGTTCTTTGACAGTTTCTGATGCTACTCTTCAAAAATTCGGTAGCTTTTCTATTGCTTCTAACGGGAATGTAACAAATTCAGGCAATAATTCTATTACTAAGAGAAGAGAAGCTGCAAGTCAAAAAGCTTTGGATGCTTTCTCTTATGCACAAAATGCATATTCTAAACGTTCCGGTAATAATGCAAGTGTATTGGCGAATAATTTGAAAGGATTGAATACAGGCTTATATAACCTTGGTTATACTGCAAGTGATATCTATAAGATGTTGAAGTATTCTCATGGTGGTAAAACTGCTTTGGCTTCTACAACTATTGCGGTAGGTACATGGGATGGAGATAATATTCCCAGTAATGCAGATACAAGTGATGTTTCCTATCAGTCTAACTCTACACAGAATATAACAGGTTCAACGCAAGATACACATGTTCAATGGAGTACGCAGAGCAAATCTTCCAATTCTTCAGTAGCTGCGGCAGGTTTAACGTTCACAAATACTATAATGTTCGGTGGTGCACAGGCTTATCAGACAGAGAAAAATATTGTTACTAATATTTATGAAGCTATTACCGAAACTGTTAGCACAGAATCCGATCCTGCAGTAGCCGGAACATATCTCGGAACAACGGTAATTGACGGTAGAACTTATGCAATGGTTGGAAATGCAGAGATTAACATCATGGATGGCGAAGATTTCCATGCACTTGGTGACGAAGTTATCTATATAGACATAACAGGTAAAGAAGATACCGTAAAAGATGCAAAGAAAGGTGATAATGTTATGTTTATGGGTGATGTAAGCAAAAATAAAGCTGACGGACACTTTGTTGTAACAATGAAAGAAGAGTACGGTAAAGGATATATGAATTTTGGTTCAAATAGTGATTCTGTAGCTAAGATGGATGAAGCAAAAAATAAGATTACCGAAATAGCAAAAGTAGCTGCAAGTGGAGATAGAGCCACGGCAGATGCACTTTATCAACAGGCTGTTGATGAAGGTATATTAAGTGATTCCGGATATAATTGGATCGCAAATAATACTGAAACAAATGTTGATAAACTTGCCGCAGGCAACTTTACTTGGGATAACAAGAATGATGCCGGAAGTATACAGAAAAACTTGGAAGAAGCTTGGAAACTTTTGTTCTAAGAGTAGAAAAACGGTTAAGTTTGGAAAAAGATACAATACAAGCGGAGGATTTCTCCTCCGCTTGTATTCTTAAAATTGAGTTGTAAACATTAGACTGAAAAAAGTGCTTGACAAATAAAAAATTTTTTGATACAATCTTTCGCAGTTCTTTAGAAGTACGGTGTTTTAATTAAAAGGTTTAAGACAGCAAGGGCTTGAAAAAGCTTAATAGAAAGTATTACCTTGCCGAGACTGAGTGTAAAATATTTTTTTATTTGCTTCTCATTCTCGTGAGAAGTTTTTTTACGTTTATTTATAAAATAAATAAAAGAAGTACATATAAAGAGGTAAGCAAAATGCCAAATTTAAAAAATCAGAACGATGTAAAAAGTCTTACTGAAAAGTTTAAAGCAATGAAAGGCATGATTATGACCGAATATCACGGTCTTTCCGTTGCACAAATTTCAGAATTAAGAAATCAGTTAAGAAAATGCGGTTGCGAATATTTGGTTGTAAAAAATACTTTAAGAAAAATAGCACTTAAAGAAAAC
>CALGGE010000024.1 GCA_937916125.1 uncultured Elusimicrobia bacterium
ACCATCTTGTACCTGGAGTAACATAAATATAAGAATCTCTTTCTACGGAATTTTCTTTATATAATCCACAAAAATATTTGTAAATAAAAAATTCTATTATATCAAACGGAGGTATCTGACCGGCATGCGTATGCCCCGACAACTGCAGAGTTACGGGATAGGTTTCATAAACATCACCGAAAATCTGCGGTTGATGCGATAAAAATATTACGGGCTTCGAAAAATCTATTCCCTGCATGGCTTTATTAACATCGGCTTTTTTATAATTAAAATATTGCGAAGTTTTTATATCGGCAACACCCGCAAAATAAAGTTTATCGTCTATCAAAACATTTTCGTTATTAAGAAGTTTCCAATTTAATTTATCGCAAACATATTCGTACCGATGAATACCGGTATAATATTCGTGATTACCGCTAATGGCAACTACACCGTATTTTGCTTTCAAATCGGCAAGTCCGTAATCATTATAAGTTTTGGTAATATCGATATCCGCCAAATCGCCTGCAAACGCTATAACATCCGGATTTAAAGAATTGGTAATATCGACGATATTTTTTATATCTTCGTATTTCGTGGAAACGTCTATATGAATATCGGAAAGGAGTGCAATCGTAAATTTCTCGACGGGAAGATTCGGAACTTTTATTTCAAACTCTTTTAATTTCGGTACGCCGAAAGTATTAACGGCCGAATACACCGAAGAAACGACAATTAAAATAATCGTTATCAAGGTAGTATTAAACATAAACTTTTGAGAATGATTGAATATAAAAAGGATATGTGACAACAAAAGATACGCTATTGAAATTGAAAATACGCCGAGCCAAATATAACCTGCTTTGGATAAAAGTCCCGCAAACGGCGAAGAAGCATTTTCTCTTGAAAATTTTAACGACCAAAAACTAAAAACCGCAGCGACAATGTAAAGAACAAAGAAAATATAAAATGGTAAACCGCTAAGATTTAAATCGCGTGCAATTCTTAGTATTATGTAAACATTTCCTATAAAATAAACCGCAAAAAATATTAAAAAAAACATAATCATTAATCCTTTTTGTTTAGAATGCATTTTCTTGCCTGCAAAATAAATTCCGTTGCCGTAGGACATAGATAGTCGGGGTACGTCCACGGTAACTTTGTAAAACCTTCTTTTCTGTAGATGGTAGTCACTTCGGCATAAATTCCTTTGGACAAATATATTCTGTGACTGAAATCTTTCGTGGATGCAAGTATTACATTTGCGGGTGTTATATAACCGGGATCGATATTTACAATACGTCCGGAAGAATTAACGGCAAAAGAATCTTCAATGTTGTTTGTTTCCACCTTCATTTCGGCAAGCAGTTCCGGCGATATAAGAGTTTCAAAAGATATCCACTGTCTTTTTAAGTTTTCGCCCATTTCTTTGTTATAATATTTTGTAAAAGAAAAATCTATTATCGGACTAAAAATATCAATTTTGTTATTGAACTTATTTTCAAGAAGTTCATAAACTTCGTTAATATTGAAACCGTCATTAAAAATCAGTCCGAAAAAAAATTTTACTAAATTAGGAGCATTAATTTTACCCATAAGAATCCCTGTTATTTTTTTGCAATTGTTCACCTGTAGTTATCGTTCCGTCTTCCCCGCAAACCTGATTGCTTCAATCATTGACGAAGCATCCGCAATATTTTTACCTGCAATATCAAAAGCCGTTCCGTGTCCCGGAGAAGTTCTGACAAAAGGAAGCCCTGCCGTAACATTTACTATTTTTTCAGGCGATAATATTTTTAGCGGAAGCATCACCTGATCATGATACATCGCCACTATCAAATCACATTTATTATTTAAATATTTATTCCAAGCAACGTCAACGGGATACAAACCGCATATATCGTACTTTTCACTTTTTAATTTTTTTATTGCCGGAAAAATAACTTTTTTTTCTTCGTTTCCCAAAATACCGTTATCACCCGCATGAGGATTTAAAGAAGCTATTATTATTTTAGGACTTCTCTTCAAATGCTTTTTTATAAAATCCGCCGCAATCTGTGTTGTTATAACTATATCCTTTGTTTTTAAATTTTGAGAAATTTCCTTTATCGGCAAATGACGTGTTACCATTACGGAATTTATGTTACCGCACACCATCATCATACAATATTTTTTTGTACTTGTTAAACTTGCCAAAAATTCCGTATGTCCCGAAAATTTCAGCCCTGCATACTTAAAAGATTCCTTTGATACCGGTGCCGTAACGATGGCCGTAACTTCTTTTTTCAAACACATATCAACGGATTTTCTTACGGCATCGCACGCAATTAATCCGGAAACTTTTGACGGTTCGCCTAAATTAAATTTTTTGTTATAACCGGAAGAAAAAACAAATTCCGCTTTTTTTAAAGAAATAAATTTATTTACGTTAAAATATTGTTCAATAACTTTTTTGTCGCCGACAACAACAGGGCTGCAAACCCTTTGAACAGCCAAAGAATTTACAGCCTTGAAAACTATTTCCGGACCTATACCTGCCGGATCACCTATTGTTATTGCAATCTTCGGTTTCGCCATATTAATTATTTATTTTATTCATTAATTTTTATACTGGCTTTGGATTTTAATTTTGCAACCCACTTATCATACTGTTTTTTACCGTTTTGCCTGTAAAGAACTTCTGCCAAATCGTTTTTTACATCGTCATAGGAGAATACCGTACTTGCTCTGCTTTCTTTTACTCTTATAAAATGATAACCGGAATCGGATTTTACGGGTTCTTTGGTATATTGTCCTACATTTAAAGAAAAAGCTTTTTCTTCAAGACGTTTATCAAGGTCTCCTTTTACGACAAAACCCATATCGCCTTTTCTCTGCTGCAACAAAGCATCATCGGAATATTTTGCTGCCAAATCTTCAAATCTCATACCTTCGGCAAGTTCTTTTTTAACTTCGGCAACTTTTTTCTGTGCCGCCGTTTTCTGAGCCTGCGTTGCATTTTTATCGCATTTAATATAAATTTGGCATATTCTTACCTGTTCCGAAGACATTCTTTTCAACAATTTTGCTACGGCATCAACCGTTTCTTCCTCGTCTTCGGGAAGTCCGAGATTTTTGCCTCTCATTTTTGCCGAAACATTATCATAGAAAGTTTTTATTTCTTTTTCGGTAGGCTGTTTGATATTATTCTTCATTTCCTTTTCTATAAGTTTTTGTACCATTAACTGTTCTTCAATTCTTTTTTCAAAGTCAGCCTGAGACAACCCCTCTTTTTCAAGTTCTTTCTTAAAAGAAGCATCATCGGGGAATCTTTTAATTACCTGATTTACGGCAACATCAAGTTCTCTTTTGGGAATTTTAATTTTTTGTTTTTTGGCTTCCTGCAAAAGTACCATCTGTTCTATTTTTTGATCCAAAAGCTGTTGTTTCAATTCTTTTATTTTTGCATCCGACTGTTCCGCTATAGGAGTCATAATTCTGTATTGTTGTATCATAGGTTCAATAAGTTTGTCAAATTCCGAACTCATCAAAGGTTCACCGTTAACTACCGCCAAAGTTTTATCGACAATCTGATCACAAAATGCCGTTGAACAAATACAAGCCGTAACAAGCAACGATAATAAAAATTTTTTCACTTCAAAACCCTCCTGTTTATTAGCACTACGTTTTATTTAAATTTAATTTGAAAAATCTTCCAATTCGGACTCGCCCTGAGTAATATTTATTCCGTCATCAAAACCTGCACCTTTTATGCTGTCCAGCTTTGCATAGTCCACATTGACGTTCAATTTCTTTTTCATATCTTCAAACCATTTATCAAACTTATTTTTTTCTATAATTGACTTTATTTCCGCTTTTGCAACATCTTCCGGAATAGGCGGCAACTTTTCTTCGGAAACTTTTGTTATTATGTGTAAACCGAACGGCGTTTCAACAATTTCGGAAAGTTCGCCCTCTTTTAAGTTAAATACCACATCTTCAAACTCTTTTACAAGCTCGCCCTTTCTGAAAGGTCCTATCTGCCCGCCTCTCTGCGCAGAAACTTTATCATTGGACATTTCTCTCGCAACTTTATCAAAAGGTTCGCCCTTATTTATTCTGTCATAAGCAACATCTGCCTCTTCTTTTGTAGAAACAAGAATATGTTTTGCAATAACCGCTATCGGATGAGCGAAATCTTCTTTGTGTAATTCATAATATTTATTTATTTCGTCATCGCTTGCCGACACAAGATTTTCTCTTACTTCTTTAAGGTACATCTCTATAAGAAGACCGTCTTCATAATCTTTAAGTTGTTTTTCCTGTTCTTCTTTGAAATTTTCCAAATCGTTCTTAAACTCTTCTCTCTTGTTAATGCCTGCCTGTTTAGCGGATTCCAAAATCAATTTTTCTCTGACAAGCAAATCCAAAAATTGCTTTCTTCCCGGTTCGGTGTTAATATATGCCTGATATGCCGGAGGTGCCGCCATTATTCTGTCGGAAACTTCTTCTACCGTTATACTGTCATTACCGACCTTTGCGATAACATCTTTTTTTTCTTTACAGCCTGCAAGCACAACCAAACCGCACAAAAATAAAACAGATAATTTAAAATACTTCATAAACTGCTCCTTATTTGATATGTAAAGATAACCGTAATATTCTACAAAAATATTTTTAACTCTTCAACTTTTGAAGAACCAGTTTGTACGGTTTCCGTTTGAAATATTTATTTGCCGCAACCAATATATCATCCGCCGTAATCTTTGACAAAATATCGATATAATCCGAGTCGTATTTATAGCCAAGCCCCGTCATTTCCCTGAACGCAATATAATAAGCCTGTCTTTCTATGGATTGATGGTCCAACAGATATACGCCTTTAATAAAATTTTTTGTATCTTTCAACTCTTCTTCGCCGACTTTATTAACACACAAATCGGACATTATCCTTTCTATGCCTTTCTTTGCAACGTCAATATTTTTCTTATCCAAGCCGATATAAACTTCAAAATAGCTGTCGCAAACTCTTGACGGATAAACAGAACTTACCTCATAAGCAAGCCCGAGCTTTTCTCTCAGTTCCATAAACAGTCTGCCGGTCATTCTTCCGCCGAGTATCGAACTGATTAACTTTAATGTGGCAAAATCTTTATTTGAAACGTCGGGTGCATCATAAGCGTAAATTATGAACGCCTGATTGAACTTTGAGTTTACGACGGTATCTTTATCCGAAAATTCGGATTTTTTTTCGAAAATATTGTTCGGTTTCCGTTCGGTCAACGACATTTTACCGAAATATTTATTGAGAACTTTTTTGACGTTGCCTTTATTGATATTTCCTACAACCGTAATAACAATTCCTTTATTTGAATATACTTTATCATAAACATCACGCAAATCTTTTACCGTCAATTTATTTAAAGTTTCTTCTTTACCGTTTCTTACCGCGGAATAAGGATGTTTTTTACCGTAAAAATCGGCAATAAATTTATCGTTGGCCGCAAGTTTAATATTATCTTTTCTTGCTTTTATGGTCTCAATTAACAACCGGCTTCCTTTTTTTATTTCCATCTTTATTATCTTTATTTTCATTTTCATCCCCATT
>CALGGE010000025.1 GCA_937916125.1 uncultured Elusimicrobia bacterium
AACAAATTAAAACAAGGAGAAGAATTATGAAAAGAAAATTAAAAGGTTTTACATTAGTGGAGTTGGTAATCACAATCGCTATCGTGATTATCCTGTCGGTAGTAAGTGTACCTATTTATCAAGGATATACAAATAAAGCAAAGCAGAGTGAAGGATATGCACTTCTCGGTTTAATTCTTTCTGCTCAAAAAAGTTACTACAGTGAATATGGTAATTTCTTTTCAGGAGACGGTTATGATAATTATATTACATCTTATGATCCTGTTTTAGGAATTGATGCCAGAGGAAATAAGTATTTTACAAAGTTTCGTGATAGTTTTTCGGGTTATGATATTCAATATCGATTCAGAGCTTTTGTATTTAAACCGTTGGAGTTAATACAAAACGGAAAAAGTGAAATAAAATTAGATTACAATATTACTTCAGGAGCAACATTTATAGATTATGAAAATTAAATAAAATTGAGTGGAGAAAAATTTTCCCTAATAATTTATATTTTTATTAAAAGTATTATACACAGAAAATAAAAGCGGGGGTGCGCTATGTCCACGCCCGCTTTCATAAAAGCATGCTATGTGTACTTTTTATATGGATTTACACACTTTGTCCTTCGCTATTAGAATAGTTAAAAGTAGAACCTGAAGTTATATTATACCACATTCCAAGCCATCTATAATTTCCATGCCATAAATCATCAGGAAGTCTTGCATCACAAAACGTTGCATATTTTTCAACACCTTCTCCATGTCCTATACGGAAAAGTGTAACATATTTGTTACCTCTGGCATCTATTCCCAATACAGGGCAATAAGAAGTTACACCGCCTGTATCAGTAGCATTAATAAAGTGTCCATACTCTGAAAAGTATGCTTTTTCTGCGGTAATAGCCAATCCTATCAGAGCGTAAGCTTCCGATAATTTTGCCTTATCGGTGTAACTTCTATAAATCGGAACGGATACTACCGACAGGATGATAACGATAGCTATTGTGATTACCAACTCCACTAAGGTGAAAGCTGCACGACTGACAGAGGAACGGGAACGACGAGATGCTTCGACAAGCTCAGCATGACAATTGTTATTTGTCATCTTGAGCGAAGCAAATGCGGTAGCATTTGCGAAGTCTAAAGATCCGGTGTTGCCGTTTGTTGTACATTGGTCCTCATACATTGTACATTTTTGTTGCTTTTCAAGATTTTTCATAGCATTTCTCCTTTTTAATTTTTTATGTTTTTCGGATTCTTGCGAAAGGAGAGAGCTTTGTGGAGCAAAAAGAAAAGCGACCGGTTATAACAGCAAGGACCGCTATAACCAGTCGCTGACTTTCCCCCATATAGAGGGAAAGCTAATCAGTATAAAAATAAATCAACATAGCCTTTGATTTATTCTTACAGCAAATTTTTATGCGACTGTTTTTGGAGTCCTTGCTACCTTTGCTTTTACACAAAAGTGGTTCTACCTTTCGTAGAACATCCAAAAACATTTATAATATTAAGTTTATAACTAAATTATAATACAAACAGAACAATTTGTCAATATGCTCTATTTTTTTTCTTCTGTTTTTGTTTCAGGAGTTTCGGAATCGGTTTCTTCAGCTTCTTCGCCGACTACAGGGGCTACTGATGCAACCTTATCGCCCTCTTCCAGCCTTACAAGACGAACGCCCTGCGTGTTTCTGCCGATAACGGAAATTTTATCTACTTTACTCCTTATGGTGATTCCTTTCTCGGTTACAAGCATTATCTGACCCTCGTTGGCTTTACCGATGTAGATTACATCGCCGTTTCTTTCGGAAGTCTGCATATTTATAACACCCTTACCGCCTCTCTTCTGTAAACGGTATTTGCCGACTTCGGTTCTCTTGCCGTAACCGTTTTCCGCTACGGATAAGAACACATCTTCCGGAGAGAACACTTCCATTCCTATTACTTCATCGTCTTTTTCAAGGGTGATACCTTTAACACCTTGTCCTGTTCTGCCGATGGCTCTGACATCGGCTTCCTTAAACCTTATGGCTATACCTTTCTTGGTGGCTATAACAACTTCCGGATTTTTCTCGATTCTCTTAACATCCATCAATATATCGCCGTCTTCCAACTTAATTGCTATTATGCCGCCTTTTCTCGGGTTTGCAAATTCCGAAAGGGCTATCTTCTTGATAGTTCCTTTTCTGGTACACATTAATAAATATTCGTCTTTAATATCCTTAGGATTGAACGATCTTATGGGAATTGAAGCCGTAACCTTTTCATCCGGGCTTGAAAGCTGAATGATATTTACTATGGCTTTGCCCTTGGATGTTCTTGTTCCTTCTGGAATTTCATAAACTCTGGACCAGTAGAGTCTTCCTCTGGTGGTGAAGGATAACAGATATGCGTGTGTAGATGTGACAAACATTTTTGCGACAAAATCGTCTTCTTTTGTCGTCATACCGTTAACGCCTCTTCCGCCTCTTCCCTGAACTTTGTACGTGCTTACTGGAATTCTCTTAATGTAGCCTGCATTGGAAGCGGTAACGACAACTTCTTCTTCCTGAATTAAATCTTCAATGTTGAAGTCCGCTTCGTCGGCAGCAAGGTGAGTCCTTCTCTTGTCGCCGTATTTTTCTTTAAGTTCTTTTAATTCATCTTTGATTACTGCCAGGATTTTTTTAGGATCTTCCAAAATAGACTTTAATTTTGCAATGGTTTTGATAATCTCAACATATTCGTCGTCGATTTTCTTTCTTTCAAGTCCGGTTAACTGCTGCAATCTCATATCCAAAATTGCCTGAGCCTGAAGTTTTGACAGTCTGAACTTTTCCATTAAGTTAATTCTTGCCGTGTCGGTATCGGGTGCCTGCCTGATGGTTTTAACAACGGCATCAAGGTTGTCGATGGCAATTTTTAAACCTTCCAAAATGTGGGCACGGGCTTCGGCTTTTTTGAGTTCGAACTTCGTTCTTCTTATTACAACAACTTTTCTATGCTCTACATAGTGGTAAAGCATTTCTTTTATATTAAGAACTTTCGGTTTGTTGTTTACAAGTGCCAGCATTATTACGCCGAAAGTCGTCTGCATTTGCGTATGTTTATAAAGCTGGTTTAACACAACCTGAGCATTGGCATCTCTTTTCAGCTCGATAACAACTCTCATACCGTCTCTGTCGGACTCATCTCTTAAATCGGAAATTCCGTCGATTCTTTTATCTTTAACGAGCTGTGCAATTGATGTAATTAAGACAGCTTTATTTACCTGATACGGAAGCTCCGTTATAATGATGGCTTCTTTACCGCCTTTCATTTCCTCAATTTCGGTTCTGGCTCTCATTTTTACCGAACCGCGTCCCGTTTCCATATAGTCTTTAATTCCGCCTTTACCGAGAATTAAGCCTGCAGTCGGGAAATCCGGACCTTTTATATATTTCATTATTTCTGCTATTGAAATTTCCGGGTCATCTATAAAAGCAATTATTCCGTCGATAACTTCCGATAAATTATGCGTAGGAATATTTGTTGCCATACCTACCGCAATACCTGAAGAACCGTTAATTAAAAGTTCCGGTAATTTGGTGGGAAGTATTAAAGGTTCCTGTAAAGAACCGTCGTAGTTGGGAATATAATCTATTGTATCTTTATCTATATCGGCAAGCATTTCATCGGCGATATAGTCCATTCTTACTTCGGTGTACCTCATGGCTGCCGGGTCATCTCCGTCAACGCTTCCGAAGTTTCCCTGACCGTCTACGAGAGGATATCTCATAGAAAAGTCCTGCACCATTCTGACAAGTGCATCATATACGGAAGAATCACCGTGCGGATGATATTTACCCAGCACATCACCCACGATTCTTGCTGATTTTTTATAAGGTGTATTTCTTCTTACGCCCATTTCTTTCATTGCGTAAAGAATTCTTCTGTGGACAGGTTTTAAACCGTCTCTGACATCGGGCAATGCTCTGCCCACAATAACGCTCATTGCGTAATCTATGTAAGACGCTTTCATTTCGTCTTCAAGGTTTGTAGGACGAATACCCGGTTCCAATACTTCTTTAGTTTCTTCGGTACTTGCTTTAATATCGTCTGCCATATATGTACTCCTTAATTATTTTACAGCATTTAAATTTTTATATTTTTAGCTGAAAAGCTGAGGACGAATTTGCTTTGCAAATTCTCAGCTGTTCGGCTGTCGTTTTCAACTTTTCAACTGTCGTTCTGTCATGCTGAGCTTGTCGAAGCATCTCGTCGT
>CALGGE010000026.1 GCA_937916125.1 uncultured Elusimicrobia bacterium
ACATTTCAATATTAATTTATAAACAAATTATACCACAAATTAAAGTTTTTATCAATTAAAAAATTTTTTTATCCATGTCATAATCAATTCTACCAAATAATCCTGCTGACGAGAACTTAGTGCCGTACCTAAAGGAAATTTATGCCATTTTTTTATACATTTTCTGCAACATGATGCCGTTGCATGCTGGGCGATAAATACAGGGTGTCCTCTCATCGGAGTTTGTTTCCCGTCATTTGGAATAAATGCCGGTGAAATTCTTTTAGTTATAAAATCTCGTGCATGTCTTTCTATTGTCTCAAGTCCTTTTTGGTTTATATAATCAATATCTTTTTGTTTTAACTTAAAAGAACTTCTGAATTTTGATTTTGATAGTTTCTCAAAAATATCTGTTTCCATATTACAAATTACATTTTTTATCTTTTCATATTTTTAATGATTTCTTTTGTTTCGGGAGCTACTCTTAAAGATTCTCTTATTTTCTGTAAAGATTTATTATAAGTCCAATCGTCAAGATTGTTTTGTTTCAAAAATTCAAAAGTTTTATCCTGATATTTTACAAAAGCAACAGATACCGCCCAAGCAACAGCCATTTTTACATAATATCCGTTATGGTTAATTCGATTAAATATTTTAAAAATTTTATTCAGATATTCTTCTTGCACAAAATAACTCAATATCATAACTACGGCAAACCTTAGTTCAAACTCTTTATCGGATTTTAAATATTTTTGTATAAAATTCCAAAATATTTCTTTATTTTTATTTACAACTTTAAGTCCGGCACAGAAAATATCACATATACACCAGTTGTCTATTTTGGTAACAAAATTTTCTATTATTTTTAGAAGTTCTTTTGTATCAATATTTCTTATAAACCCTATCAACATTCCCTGCAACATTACTTCTTCAAAATATTTTGTTTCGGTAAAATAAATATAGTCTTTAAAATTTTCCCCCTGTTTGACTAATTTTTGGGCATAGTTCCTTAATACGGGAACTTTTATACCGAGCATATCGTAGGCTCCGGGACAGATAACGGAATTAAACTGCCGAAATTTTTCATCCTGTAAATTTATTAAATCTTTTCTTATTTTTTTATACATAATTGTAATGACCTTTTATTATCATACGCTTTAATTGTAATATAAAATTTTTATTTTAGCAAGAATTTACATATTAAAATATTTGCCGTATATTGTCTTTTTTCTTTTTGATAAATAAAATGTATAGTTGACTTACATTTTGCATAAATATCAAGTCTAAACATAAAATATAAGTATTTGCTATTTTATGGAGAAAAACACATAATAAAACTATAAGAAAGTTTTTAGGGAGAGTAAAAAATGTTTAAAAAACTGATCCGTTCGGTGCGGTAAAAGAACAAAGTTCCGGTTTATATGCACAAAATATGGCGGGAAGAGGTTTTATTGCATTGGCGTTTGACCCTTCGTACACAGGAGAAAGTAAAGGAGAGCCCAGATATGTAGCATCGCCCGATATCAACACGGAAGATTTTCAGGCAGCAGTAGACTTTTTGTCCGTTCAAGAAAATGTAGACCCCGAAAAAATTGGTATTATCGGTATTTGCGGTTGGGGCGGACATGCTTTAAATACTGCAAGTATAGATACGAGAATAAAAGCAACGGTAACATCTACAATGTATAACATGAGCAGAGTAAACCATAACGGATATTTTGACCAAATGACACAAGACGAACTTTATGCTTTAAAAGAAAAATTAAATGCACAAAGAATAAAAGATTTTAAAAACGGGAAATAATTAATTTAAAATATCTTACACGAAACATATAAAAAAGCAAGTTCCAAACACTTGCTTTTTTTATTTTAAAAAACTTATTGACAAACAAACGATTGTTTTATATAATAGGTATATAATATTTTTTTAAGGAGTAAATAATAATGGCAAATTTAAAAGATTTAATGTTTTGGAAAACGGCAGTAAAATATCACGATACAAAAGAATATGAAGGAACATTATATGATTGGAAGCCGGGACAACACATTTTAAAAAAAGATTTCTCGGTTCGCGATATATTTCATCCTTTAACCCACGATATTTTATTTGAAAAAGATATTCAGGTTCCGATGAGAGACGGAGTAAAACTTATGGTTGATGTTTTTCGTCCTGTAGACAGTAAAGAAAAAATACCTGCCGTTATTGCATGGAGTCCTTACGGAAAAACTTCCGGTTCAAGTGCAAGATACGAAAATTTATTTAATTTTTTAGGTTTGGATAATAAAAGGATGAGCGGATTACAGAAATTTGAAGGTCCCGATCCTGATTATTGGACGGCTCACGGATATGCCGTTGTTCATCCCGATGCAAGAGGTGTTGCTCACAGTGAAGGTGATGCCGTGTTAATAGGAACACAAGAGGGCAGAGACGGTGCGGATCTTGTTGAATGGATAGCAAAACAACCCTGGTGTAACGGTAAAGTTGCTTTAAGCGGAACCAGTTATTTAACTTTTTCTCAGTGGTTTATAGCTGCCGAAAAGCCGAAACATCTCGTATGTATACAGCCGACGGAAGGTTTGACGGACGGTTATAGAGATATTGTTACCGTGGGCGGTATAAGCGATTATGTATTTGCAAATGTATTATCCGATAATCATGAAGGATTTCAACAAAGAGAAGATGTTTATAAAGAAATTTTAAATTATCCGTTTGTAAATCATCCGGTATGGGAAGATAAAATAGCCAAAGTTGAAAATATAGAAATTCCGGTATATATGGTTGCATCTTACAGCAATATTCTTCATACGGACGGAACATTTCGTGCTTGGAGAAATATTTCTTCAAAGAAAAAATGGCTTCGTATTCATGATAATTTGGAATGGCAGGATTATTACGAACCTCAATATGTCGAAGAAAGAAGAAAATTTTTCGATTATTATTTAAAAGGTATCGATAACGGTTGGGATAAAACTCCGATTGTTCGTTATACTTTGCACGACATGGAAGGCAATAATAAAGTTAATTTGGTTGATACTCAGTTTCCGCCTTCGGGAACAAAATATAAAAAATTCTATCTTAACGGATTGAGCCGTCTTATGACCGATACTCCTGCACAAAAAGATGTTCCCGCAAGTTACGATTCTAAAGGTACGACTCCTCAATTATCGTTTCACTTTACGGTAAATAAAGAAACGGATTTCATAGGCTATCCCAAAGCACACTTGTATTTGGAAGCGGACGGTTCCGATGATATGGATATATTTGTTTTTATACAAAAACTCGATAAACAATTAAATGTGTTGTCTCAGTATACAATGCCGAGCCGTAATCCGAGAATACTTGATGCATTGGAATTGCATGGCGGGGTATTAAAATACAGCGGTGCATATGCCAAACTTCGTGTATCTCGCAGACATATAGACAGTAAAAAAAGCACGGACATTATTCCCGTTCAAAGCTATGACCGTATAGAAAAACTTCTTCCCGGACAGGTTGTAGAAGTAGAACTTGCACTTTCACCTATGGGAATTAAACTTTATGAAGGCGAAACTATAAGATTTATGATAAGTGCCGTAAATCATAACGGGAATGTTCATCCCGGAGTTTCCGGATATCCGGGAGATAATTCGGGCAAACATATAATTCATTGCGGCGGACAATATGCTTCTTATGTACAGCTCGGAATATTGGGAAAGTAATAATTTCGGAGAAATTTTATGTTGGTGTATTCTTTCTTTTCTTTTGGGATGTATATGTATTTTCGGCATAAATAAAATTTTTTGTAATACGGATAATTTGGCCGACTACGACAAAATACAAAAATTGATTTTATGGGAAAGACAAGCAAGAGTTCGTCATTTGACCGATGAGCTTGCAAATTGTTATTTTTCCGATGATATTATCGATAAATTTTTGGAGAAAAATAATTTTTTATAAAGAGAGGTTTTTATGGAAAAAATTGTTATTATAACGGGTGCAAATTCCGGTTTGGGTTTTAATACGGCAACAAAAATTGCAAAAAATTCAAAGGATTTTCATTTGATATTAGCATGCAGAAATTCACAAAAAGGACAAGAAGCATGTAAACAAATTATTGAAGAAACAGGTAATAACAATGTTGATTTTTTGCAACTTGATACATCATCTTTAAAATCCGTAAGAAATTTTGTTGAAGAATATAAAACAAAATATAACAAACCGATTTATGCATTGTTGTGTAATGCGGGTATAAGCGGTGTCGGATTGGGAAAAAAAGAATTGAGTGAAGACGGTTTTGACATTATTTTTGCAACCAACCATTTAGGACATTTCCTTTTAACGAATTTGTTGCTTCCATTTATGGATAAACAAGGTAAAATTATTGCAACCGCAAGCGATATGCATAACCCGCCTTTAAAAGAAGGTGAAACTTTTGAATGGCTCGGAACAGAAGCTATTGCTCATCCGGATGAAACAATGGCAACAAATCCTATTCGTTATTCTTATTCGAAACTTTGCAATGTATATTTTGTTTATGAACTTGCAGAAAAATTAAAAGAACAGAAAAACACCGTAACGGTTAATGCTTTTAATCCGGGATTAATGAAAACTCATCTTATGCCCGGAATGGATGAAAGTATTTATAATTTTATAAAAACAAATATGCCGGAAAGATACGGAGATTTGGAAAATTCTTCATCCGCTCTTGCGGAACTTGTATCTTCCAATGATATAATTTATACATCGGGACATTTTTATGACAGAAGTATAAGGCCGTGTTATACTTCCGCATTGTCGTATAATAAAGAAAATGCCGAAGAATTGTGGAAAAAAAGTGAAGAATATACAAAGGAGAAAATATGAAACCATTAGGTATAAATGAAAATTCAAAAAGTAAAATACTTGAAGTGGCAACAAAACTTTTTGCAGAAAACGGTTTTGACGGTGTAAGTATAAGAACTATCTGTAAACAGGCAAACATAAATATAAGCATGATTTCTTACTATTTCGGCGGAAAGCAGGAATTATATCAAGCCATAATAGATAATTTAACCAAAAATCTTACGGAATATGTAAAAACTTTTGTTGATTTCGATATGGATTTAAATAAACTGTCAAAAAAAGAAAAGTTGGATTTCCTTTATAATTACGGAAACAAGATGATAGATTTTCTATATACCAAAATTTCTAACGATGTATTGTTGTTTATGTTTAGAGAACAACAAAATTCAAGAGCACAAATAAACGTTCCCGCATTAAATTTTATGAACAAACTTTTCGCAAGTATCTTAAATAAAAAAGAAACAGACAGGCAAGTAATATTATCCGTAATATTTTTCATTTCACAAATAAATTCGCCTAAACTCTTTTCCGCATTTTCTTTGAAAATGGCAAATAAAAAAGCTTTTACGGATGAAGATATAAAGATAATAAGAAACAATTTGAAAAAATATATATCAGTGATGTTTGAATAGCAGCAAGGGAAGGAATATGATAAAGAAAATAATAATACTTTTAGTTGTTATTTGTTTGGGTATTTTCCTTTATTTTAAATTTAATGAAAAACAAGATATAAACAACTTAACATTATACGGTAATATTGAAATAAGACAGGTTGATGTAAGTTTTCAAGTTTCCGGAAAAATTAAAGAAATGTTGAAAAATGAAGGTGATGAAGTAAAGAAAGATGAACTGATAGCATATTTGGATGATACGGATTACAAATTAAATTACGAAATGGCAAACGCTGAAGTTGAAAGAGGAAAAGTGTTGATAAATGAGGCCGAATCTAAATATAACAGACATAAACCGTTATTAAGAGATTCCGTTACGGAACAAGAATTAACAACTCTTTACAATAACTATCAACAAACAAAAGCAAATTATAATGTTGCACTTGTAAACCAAAAAATAGCAAAAAATAAATTGGAATATACCAAATTGTATGCTCCGGATGAAGGGTATATTACGATAAGAGCTCAAGAACCGGGTGCAAACATTGTACAAGGACAAACAATATACACCATCACCAAAACAAAACCTGTTTGGGTTAAAGCATACATTGAAGAAAGTTATTTGGGTAATATAAAAAATAACATGGAAGTAAAAGTTGTTACCGATAGTATAGACAAACAAACAAACGGCAAAAAGGAATACAGCGGATATATAGGTTATGTTTCTTCAGTTGCGGAATTTACTCCGAAAACCGTTCAAACAGAAAATTTAAGAACAAGTTTAGTTTATGCAATAAGAGTATATATCAATGATGCCGACGAGTATTTAAAACAAGGAATGCCTGTAACCGTTAAAATTAACCTAAATAATAATTAGCAACGGGTAACAATGAACACAGTAATAATTAAAAACTTAACTAAAACATTTAAAGGGCAAACACAACCTGCAATAGATATTTATCTTTGGAGATAGAAAAAGGTAAAATTACAGGCCTTATCGGCGCAGACGGTGCAGGAAAAACAACTTTGCTCCGTTTGGTTATCGGCTTACTTGTTGCGGATAAAGGTGAAATTTCAACATTAGATTTAAATCCGGAAAAACAAAAAAATATTCTTAACACAAAAATAGGTTATATGCCGCAAAAGTTCGGCTTATACGAAGATTTAACAGTTATAGAAAATTTAAAGTTATATGCCGATTTAAAAAATGTTTCTCACGATTTTGACAAACTTTTGGAATTTACAGACTTAAAAAGATTTCAAACAAGATTTGCCGGAAAACTTTCCGGAGGTATGAAACAAAAGTTAGGTCTTGCCTGTTCGTTGCTCGGTAACCCTGAATTTTTGGTTTTAGATGAACCGTCCGTTGGTGTTGATCCTATTTCAAGAAGAGATTTAATGAAAATGGTTAGGCAATTAATTTCCCCTGATACAACGGTTTTGTGGTCAACGGCATATTTGGATGAAGCACACAGTTTTGATACGGCCGTGGTAATGGATAAAGGCAAAATAATTTATCAGGGCAGTCCGCACTTGTTGGCAAAAACGGCACAGGAGTTTGAAGAAAAAGTTATAGAACTTATGGGCGGATACAAAAAAGAAGAATCGTTAGTTGCCAAAAGTTATGTTCCGCACGATATAGATATGGAATATACCGTTTTTGCCGATAATTTAGTAAAAAAGTACGGAGATTTTTATGCCGTTAAAAACAACACTTTTAAAATAAAGAAAGGTGAAATTTTCGGGTTGCTCGGGCCTAACGGAGCAGGAAAATCCACATCTTTTAAAATGATGTGCGGTCTTTCAAAACCTACTTCCGGAACAACGAAAATTTTCGGAACGGATATGAAAGAAAATCCTACAAAAGCAAGAAGTTATTTAGGATACATGGCACAAAAGTTTTCTTTGTACGGAAATTTAACAGTAGAGCAAAATCTTAATTTTTTTGCAGGTGTTTACGGACTTAACAAAAAAGACAAGCAGCAAAGAATAGATGAAATGATAAAATCTTTTAATTTTGAAAAGGTATTAAAACAAAAAGCCGATGAGTTGCCGCTCGGTTTTAAGCAAAGGTTATCCATGGCTTGTGCGGTTATGCATAATCCGCCGGTCTTGTTTTTGGATGAACCTACATCCGGTGTTGATGTTGTTGCAAGAAGAGATTTTTGGAACCATATAACTTCACTTGCAAAAAAAGGTGTTACCGTCCTTATAACTACACATTTTATGGATGAAGCCGAATTTTGTGACAGAATAAGTCTTTTTTACAGAGGTCAAACAATAGCAATAGGTACTCCTAAAGAATTAAAAGAAAAAGCAAATGCAAAAAACATGGAAGAAACTTTTATAAATTTAATTAAGGAAAGCGAAGTTAAATATTAAAGTCGATATAAGGATAAAAATATGTTAATGGCCCTAATCAAAAAAGAATTTCTGCAAATAATAAGGGATCCCGGCAGCATAATAATTGCTTTTGTGTTGCCGTTGATATGTATATTGATTTATATGTACGGAATAAATCTCGATACACCGTCTGTGACAATGGGAATAAAAAGCGACGATACAAGCTCCGAAATTCATTCGTTAATAAAATCGTTCGGTAACAGCAAATATATTAAAGCTGTTGTGTATGATAACAAAGAAGATATTACAAGAGATATCGCAAGATCAAAAATAAAAGGGGCCGTTTTTATACCGCAGGATTTTTGTTTAAATCTTTCAAAAGGTAAAACGGCAAATGCCTTGATAGTAACCGACGGCAGTGAAGTTAATACTGCAAATTATGTATATGCTTATTCCATGCAGATAATAAACGGATGGCTTTCTTCAAGTAAATATGCAATAAACTTAAGAACTGTTAATAAAAGTTTAATAAATGTTCAGCTAAGAACATGGTACAACCAGGATTTGAACAGTCATTATTTTATTTTGCCCGGTTCATTGGCAATAACAATGACACTTATAGGAATTTTGTTAACTGCTCTTGTTATTGCAAGAGAATGGGAACGGGGAACGATGGAAGCACTTTTAAGTACAAAAATAAAAAAAATACACATTTTGTTAAGCAAATACGTTCCTTACTTTATTTTGGGAATGTTGTCTATGGCATTTAATGTTTTCTTATGTATGTTTGTTTTTTCTATTCCGTTTAGAGGAAATATTTTTGTTTTGTTTTTTGTTAGCGGACTGTTTTTGTTTACATGTTTAGGTATAGGACTTTTAATTTCAACAATTACAAAGAGTTTGTTTCTTGCAAGTATGATTTCTGTAGCGGCGGGATTTTTACCGGCTTTGCTGTTATCGGGTTTGATGTTTCCTATAAGTTCCATGCCTAAAATATTTCAATATTTAACTATGGTTTTACCGCCGCGATATTTTATTACTTTTATCGAAAGTGAATTTATGGCCGGAACTGTTTGGAACATCGTTTTAATAAATTCGGTATATTTAAGTATTTTGGGACTTATATTGTTTATTGTTATTTATAAAAAAACATCGCTGCGGTTGGAGAATTAAATGTTGATTCGTTTAATATCTTTAATAAAAAAAGAATTTATTACCATCTGGGAAGATAAAAGAACAAGAGCCATTATTATGGTTATGCCTTTTATGATGTTTTTTGTTTTTTCCGCAGCAATAACAATGGAAGTTCGCAATATTGATATGGCGGTTTTGGATAACAGCAACAGTTTTGAAAGTAAAAGTTTAATTGAAAAGTTTGATAATTCGCCATACTTTAGAAAAATATATTACGTTAACGGTTTTGAAGAACTGAAAGAAAAAATCGATACTCAAAAAGTTTTAATAGGTGTTTATATAAACAACGATTTTTCAAAAAATATTAAAGCAAACAAACAAGTATCCGTAGAAATTATTACCGACGGCAGACAAACAAATTCTGCTTCAATTGCCGGTTCTTATGCAACACAAATAATTAACGGATATAATATGGAACTTACAAAATCAGTTTCTCCGGTGAATATATCGGTCAGGAATTGGTTTAATGCTAATCTTGAATACAGATGGTATGTTTTAACTGTTATAGTTGCTCTTCTTGCTCTTGTGGTTACTCTCTTACTTACGGCATTATCCGTTGCAAGGGAAAGAGAATTAGGCACTTTTGATCAACTTATAATAACTCCTTTAAGCTCTTTTGAAATTTTGTTGGGAAAAACTATACCGCCGTTTATTTTGGCGTTAACCGTTACATCAATAATGTCTTTTTTGGCGGTAACAGTATTTAAAATACCGTTTGCGGGAAATCCGTTTTATCTTTTAGGAGCAATAGCGGTTTCTTTACTTTCAATCGTTGGTGTAGGTCTTTCAATATCGTCAATTGCCAAAACACAACAACAGGCAATTTTGGGAATAATTACATTTCAAATGCCGGCAGTTTTACTTTCCGGTTTTGTTTCTCCGGTAGAAGATATGCCTCAATTTTTACAAGTTTTAACTTATGCCAATCCGTTAAGATTTTTCATAAAAATAACAAGATGTATATTTTTAAAAGGTATGATTCTTGAAGATATTATAACGAATTTGATACCGTTAATAATTATTGCATGTATTACATTATCTTTTGCAGCATGGATGTTTAAAAAACAATTGGATTAAGGTTTTGTAATCTTGACATTAGAGTTACTTTAATTTATATAATTTTACAGTATGAACAGAAGAGATTTTATAAAAAAATCATTAATAGCCGGAACAGTCGTTGCGGCAGGTGCGGCAACAGGCGGTTATATATTTGTCGATAAAACTACAGACGGTAAATTTATGGAAAGTTTCGGAAAGTTGCCGAGCGGTAACAGATTGGAACTTATAAAAAAGTCTCCTAATTATAAAGACGGACAATTTCAAAACGAAATTCCTACAACAGTTATGAGCGGCAACAAAAGCGGCTTTCAAACTATGTGGGAATTTTTAACCGAAAAAAGAAAAGATTTAGCACCCGCACAACCTGTACCGTCAGTAAAAACGGATTTAAATTCTTTACCGAAAGATAAAGACCTTATTGTATGGTTCGGCCATTCTTCATATTTGTTGCAGGTTAACGGTATAAAAATTTTAGTTGATCCGGTACTTATACAAGGTTCACCGGTAAAATTTATAAATAAACCGTATCCCGGGACTGATATTTATAAACCGAAAGATATTCCGGAAATAGATTTTCTTGTAATAAGTCATGACCATTGGGACCATTTGGATTATTTTACCGTTAAAGAATTAAAATCAAAAATAAAAAATATAATTGTTCCTTTAGGCGTGGGTGAACATTTTGAATATTGGAAATTTTCTTTGGACAAAATTATCGAACTTGATTGGTATAAAGATGCAGAAGTTAACGGTACAAAATTTTATTGTTTGCCTGCCCGCCATTTTTCCGGAAGAAATATTTTTAGAAACAAAACTTTGTGGGCATCTTTTGTTGTTGAATTTGCTAACGGTAAAAAAGTTTATATCGGCGGCGATTCCGGTTACGGACCGCACTTTAAATATACAGGCGAACATTTTCCTAACATAGATTTGGCAATACTTGAAAACGGGCAATATAATCAGGATTGGAACCAAATACACACAATGCCCGAAAAACTGGGAATAGCAATGCAAGAACTTAATGCTAAACAATATATTACCGTTCATCATTCAAAATATACTTTATCAAAACACAGTTGGGATGATCCGTTAAAAGCCGAACTTCAAGCCGCAAAAGATTCAAATAAAGATTTGTTGGTATTAACCATCGGGAAACCGCAAGAAATCTAAAAAACAATGTAGAATGTACAATGTATAATGTACAATGAACGGCAACGACAAAACGGCAATTTACAATTTATAATGTATAATTAACCGCAAACTAAAATAACCAAAAAAACAATTTGTAATTAAATGTATATATAGTATAAAAAACTACAAATATTAAATATGCGTAAGATAATATTGTAGTTTTCTGCAAATATTTAATATTAAAGCTAAAGATTTGTTGACATTTTTATATTTATGAATTAAAATATTTACAAATAAATTAAAAGGAACTTATAAATATGGAAAAGTTAGTAGAAAGACCTTTCTATATGGAAAAATTAAACAAATTAAAAGTTAGCCCTGATTTGGTAAAAATAATAACAGGAATAAGAAGGTGCGGAAAATCTAAACTTCTCGAAATGTTTTGGCACGAATTAATAATTAATGATAATATTTCAGATAATCGGATAATAAGCATAAATCTTGAAGATATAATACAAACTCAAAAAATAGGATTAAAATTTAACACTAACAAACTGCTCGGAAAATATGAAATTTATTAAATATAGATGATTTTATTGCGAGAGTAACAATATGATTTCACAAACGGCACAAAAAGAATTGAATAAATTGTTGGAAGGTAACAAAAATTTTATAGAAGGTAAACCGACCGCAAAAAATATGTGTTTAAAAACATTGCAAAGTCACACACCACCGGCAAAGTTGAATTGATATAATATTATCCCTTAATCTTTAACGGACCAATATTATATATATTGTAAAAACAATAGATTTTTAATAAAATAATAAAAAATACATTTCGTTTATAAATAATAAAGTCGTTGATAAAAATGTTATGGTTAAAAACAAAATAATAAAAACAAACTCAATATTGCTTGATATTAGGAATTTACTTCAATCTGCAAGGACAAATGTACTAAAACAAGTAAATAATATAATGGTTGTTACTTATTTTAAAATAGGCAAAAGAATAGTTGAAGAAGAACAAAAAGGAAATAAAAGAGCCGGTTATGGAGAAAAACTTATAGTTGAGTTATCAAAAAAATTAACAAAAGAGTTCGGCAAGGGTTTTTCTATTACAAATTTGAAACAAATGAGAACTTTTTATATTAAATATAAAAAAAGTCAGACAGTGTTTGACCAATTCAAATTAAGTTGGTCACATTATTTAAAATTAATATCAATTGACGATGAACAAGAAAGAAAATTTTATGAAATAGAATCTGAAAAGAATAATTGGTCTGTTAGAGAATTACAAAGACAGTTTGATTCTGCACTATATACAAGATTATCTTTAAGCAGAAATAAGAAAAAAGTTTTAGAGTTATCAAAAAAGGGGCAATTAATAAAAGAACCTCAAGATGTTATAAAAGATCCGTATATTTTAGAGTTTGTAGGATTAGATGAAAAAGAAAGTTATTCTGAAACTGAATTAGAAACTGCAATAATAAACAAGTTGGAAGATTTTCTTCTTGAATTAGGAAAAGGTTTCACATTTGTAGCAAGACAACAAAGAATTTCTTTTAATGATAAACATTTTTATTGTGATTTAGTCTTTTATAACAGAATATTAAAAAGTTTTGTACTTATAGATTTAAAAATAGGAGAATTAAAACATCAAGATATAGGACAAATGCAGATGTATGTAAATTATTATGATAGAAATGTCCGGTTACCTGAAGAAAATAAAACTATCGGAATTATTTTGTGTAGAGATAAAAATGAAGCGGTTGTAGAATATACTTTACCGGAAAACAGTAAAAATATTTTTACAAGTAAATATCAAACTGTTTTACCGAATAAAAAACAATTGCAAAAATTGTTACAAAATAAAAAGTAAAAGGAGAAATATGAATTAGTTTGTAGAATTATAAGTTTTTAATCTGCAAATTATAAACAGCGAATTAAAAAAGTTCGCAATAGTACAAGTTAATATTAACATTTTTTTGGTGGAAGGCTGATGACCTTCTTCTTATTTGTAGAAATACAAATAATCACGCAAACCCAAAAAAGTGTCGTCATATTTTGTGGAGTTGTATATTGTGCAAACAGTATACTCTCCATAGACGACCTTTATTATGGAATTTGCGTGACATAATTTAAGGTCGTCTTTTATTTTTAATGAATATTCCACCAAATTTTAGTAATAAAATTTTTGGATATTGCATTAATGAATAAAAAAATAGAATTAGGTCAATTCTTTACAAAAAAAGAAGTTTGGTTAAAAAAACGAATTGAATTTTTTTGTAAATGGAAATGGATTTTTATTATTAATTAAGGATATTTGTAATTAACTTATAAATTTCATTTTAGAAAATCTAAAAAAATTCATAGAAATATAAAATTAGGCAGAAATATTAATTTTAAAAAAAATATAAACAACTATGTTTATAAGTTTTTATCCCTTAATCTTTAGCGGATTAAGATTTTATTCTTGACAAATTCACTGAAATTATGTATATTTTAGTGAATTAAAACACTAAAATAATATTATTTTGGTGAATATACATCTTTTTAAAAATAGGTGTTTTTATGTATATTCAAAGAGCAATATATAACAAAATATTTCACAATTTATTCAAAAATAAAGCAATAATAATTTATGGTGCAAGGCAGGTCGGCAAAACAACTCTCATAAATAAAATAAAAGATAACAGCAAATATAAAACAATTTATCTTAATTGTGATGAAACAGATGTTCGGCAGGCACTAACAAATAAAACATCAACGGAACTTAAAAATTTTATAGGTGATAACAAACTTGTTATTATTGATGAAGCACAACGAGTCCAAAATATAGGTTTATCTTTAAAATTATTAACGGATAATTTTAAAGATATTCAAGTAATAGCAACAGGTTCCAGCAGTTTTGAATTATCAAATAAAATATCCGAACCGCTTACCGGAAGAAAAACGGAATTTCACTTATATCCTTTTTCGGTAAAAGAATTATCACAAAATTTATCCGATATTGAACTTAGCAGAAGTCTTGAAGATTTTCTAATTTTCGGTATGTATCCGGAAATAAATGTAAATAAAAGTAACAGAAAAAATTTATTGTTGGAACTTGCAACAAGTTATTCTTACAAAGATGTTTTGCAATTCGATAAAATAAGAAATTCTGCTATTTTGGAAAAATTATTGCAATTACTTGCATTGCAAATAGGCAGTGAAGTTTCTTATACCGAACTTGCCGGCAATTTAGGTATAGATAAAAATACCGTCGCAAAATATATAGATATTTTAGAACAAGCATTTATAATATTTACTTTAAAACCATTCAGTAGAAATTTAAGAAACGAATTAAAGAAATTAAGAAAAGTATTTTTTTGGGATACAGGTATAAGAAATGCTTTAATAAACAATTTCAATCCGTTAGATTTAAGGCAAGATGCAGGAGCATTATTTGAAAATTTTATAATAGTTGAAAAAATAAAAAAGAACTCCAATAACTTAACTTTTCCTAATTATTATTTTTGGCGAACACAAGATAAAAAAGAAATAGATTTACTTGAAGAAATAGATGGAAAAATATCGGCTTATGAAATTAAATTAAAAAAGGAAAAAGTTAAAGAACATAAAATATTTAAAGAAACTTATCCCAACAGTTCATTTGCCACAATAAACAAAAATAATTTTATTGAATTTTTATAAAATAAAATTTTTACTGTAAAAATTATTATTAAATTCAATCATTAAAAATATTATGAATAAAAATAAAATAAGAGAGTATTCGGTTGGGTTTACAAACTTATATTTATGCTAAGATTACATATAATATGTGTATAAGTTTTTATCCCTTAATCTTTAACGGATAATCCACGATGGTAGAGGTATCTGTTTTTTCTTCCCATAGGGTAGCAATGTCGCAAACGGAAACACCGTCTTTTTCTATTTTATGAACATATAATTTCGGAGTATCCGTTTTATATGTTGTGCAGGTTAAAACATCATTCAAAAAAGATTCTCTGTTAAATTTAACTTTTAATTGTTTTATTGTATTTGTTTTCTTAAATTCGTCCGGAGCTGCATTTTCTGCAAGGTTAATATAACTTTTGTTGTTTGCATGTTTATTAAAATCCAAATCGGATAAATTTATTTTATGTGTAATTTCGTTAAACTTTTCTTTAATTTGCGGTAAAACAAATTTTTTATGCTCTCCCAAAACAAGTTCATTACAAACTTCAAACCTTTCGGCTACAACATCGGTTTTTGCAGGTCTTTTAGATTGTCTATCAATTATAAACCAAAGAGCATTACCTTTAGCAAATATTTTATCGTGATAATATAAATTAAAGTCGGTAAAAACTTTTAGTTTGGATATTTCCGAAATCCATATTTCAACTTTTATTTCTTCCGACCAATAAGGTAAAAAATCTATAAAATCAATATTAAAGCCGGTTACTACCCAATATTGTTGTGTTGCAAACAAATCGTAAGCTGCCATTTTTTTTGTTGCGGTATATCGTGCAAAAGCATCCTGTAAATACATAATTGCAGATATCGGTCTTAACTTATAATTGAATAAATCCATATTATCAAGTATTACATTGTAAATGTGTGAATATTTTTGCATAATAAACCCCTATTTTTCTTTATAAATGTTTTGCAAAATGGTTATAAATTCTTTTAGGCTTTCTCTTTTATCGGAAGTATGAACACACAAATAACATTCAAACTTTTCTTCGCAGTCAAATTTGTTCCATGCAAACTCATTTGAGTAATCCTGAAAAAAGCCGGGTGTTAAGCAGATTCCTTTATCGGCAGCAATATTTGTCAGTGTCGTATCATGGTTTTGACTGTTGAAATAATTTATGTCTATGGAATTTATAATTTTCTGTTGTAAATTTCTTAACTGAATAGGAGAACCTCCGCCGATCATAAGAGTTCTGCCTTTCAAATTTTTAATTTTTACGATTTTCTTTTTTGTCAAAACATCATCTTTTTTTGTAATAAGATAAATTTTGCTTGTGTATAAATGTATAAGTTTTGTTTCGGGAACATGTTTCATTTCGTTATCAAAAGTAAAAAATATGTCCTGATTGCCTTTTAAAAACTCTTCAGGATGATAAAAATCGTTAAATATCGGCGTAACCGAAACGGACGGATACTTTTTGGAAAACTCTTTTATTGCCTGCGGTAAAAAATATATACAGGAACGGGTAGGCATACCTATTACAATATTATCGGAATATTTTTTACTGAAATTTTGTCCCTGCTCGACTGCTTTTTTAAGCTGTTCTTTTATGCTTCTTAAAGCGGAACAAAACTGTTTGCCTGCAGGTGTTAACATTGCACCTTTTGCAGACCTGTCAAACAGCTTGAATTTCAATTGCCGTTCAACCTTTTTTATCTGATAAGTTAATGTCGATTGCGACATAAACAGGTTTTCGGCAGCTCTGTTAAAATTTTGTGTTTTAGCAAGTTCCAAAATATAATCAATTTGTTTTGTATCCATATAAATATTATACATTAATCTAAAAATTAAATCAATCATTGATATTTTCTATTTGATTTTTAGATTGATTTGGTTTATAATATTGTCATAATAAAAAACGGAGGTACAATAATGCAGTATGTAAAATTAGGAAATACGGGCATAGATGTATCAAGAATTTGTTTAGGTTGTATGAGTTTCGGTAAACCGGGAAACGAAAACGGAGTTTTCCCTTGGGCAAAAGATTTCGAAGATGCCAAACCAATTTTTAAAAAAGCAATAGATTTAGGTATCAATTACTTTGATACTGTTCCTCATATCAAGACGGGAGCTTTCTAAATATTGTATAAGATTAGGGGATTATGTTTAGTTCAAAATCCTCTAATCTTTTCTCTTTAATTGAGGTTGGAAATGAAAATAAAAATATTTTTAGTGATTAGTATTTTGTTTATCGGTATTTTTGCTTGTGCCAAAGAATTAACCGAACAAAAAATACAAACTAATACGGAGAAACAAAGTATGAATTTTATAATAGCCGGCAAAAAATACAAAGCAAAAATAAACGATAATAAGACATCTCAAGATATAATAAAAAATTTACCGTTAAGTTTAAAGTATGTTCGTTATGCCGAACATGAATATTATGCGGAGCTTCCGTTTAAACCTGTTTTTGATAAAGAAAGAACTTCACATATTTTGGCAGGACATATTTATTATTGGGACGGTTGGAATGCTTTTGTTATAAATTATAAAGAATGTGATATTTCTCCTTATAAAGTTGTACATATAGGTGAAATTGAAGATAAATCTATTATAAAATATTTGGAAACGGCAGAAAAAAATATTTCCGTAGAAGTAAAAAAATAGTAAAACAAAAAAATAAATGAAGAAGATAAAACTTATATTTTTAATACTTTTTATTACAGGTTTTACTTTTACAGGCTTTACACAAACAAATACAAAACAAAAAATGAACACACAAACAGAATTTGAAAAATTATACAACACAATGTATGAATTTATGATAAACAAAGATATTTTATCTTTAGGTAAAATGTTAGACGACAATTTTGTTCTTGTTCATATGACTGGCTTAAAACAAAATAAAAAAGAATATTTATCATCAATCAAAAACGGAACATTAAACTATTTTTCCAACCAAACAGAAAATATTATTATTGAAACAGATTCAAAATTTGTAGGGCAAAGTAAAGTTTCGGCAGCAGTTTTCGGTGGCGGCAAACACACATGGAACCTTGAACTTACAATAGAACTTACCGAAAATAAGTTAATTAAAAAAATAAGTGCATCAACATATTAATAAAGGAGCAATTTTATGAAAGATGTTTTATTATGGACGGGAGCAGGGCAGATAGGTATGGCGATTGCCCGCAGAGTAGGCTTTGACAAAAAAATTATTATCGGCGACAAAAAACTTGAAAATGCTAAAGCAATATCAAAAATTATGACACAAGCCGGTTTTGACGTTGAAGCTGTTGAATGCGACATATCTTCAAGAGACTCAATTTTAAATTTAATTAAAACAGGTCAAAAGTACGGCGAGATATCAACACTTGTAAATGCTGCAGGAGTTTCGCCTTCTCAAGCACCTATAGAAGTTATTTTAAAAGTGGACTTATACGGAACTGCAGTTTTACTTGAAGAAGTCGGTAAAGTAATTAAAGTCGGCGGAAGAGGAGTTACAATATCTTCACAATCCGGACACAGAATGCCTGCGCTTACACCGGAAATTGATGAACAACTTGCAACCACACCTACCGAAGAGCTTTTAAAACTTGAAGTGTTGCAACCTAAAAATATTAAAGATACTTTACATGCTTATCAAATGGCGAAAAGATGTAATGTTAAAAGAGTTATGGCTGAAGCCGTAAAATGGGGCAAAAGAAATGCAAGAATAAATTCCGTTTCACCCGGAATAATAGTAACACCATTGGCAATAGATGAGTTTAACGGTCCGAGAGGTGATTTTTATAAAAATATGTTTGCAAAATGCCCTGCAGGAAGACCGGGAACGGCAGACGAAGTTGCAACCGTTGCAGAACTTTTACTTACGGAAAAAGCGGATTTTATTTCCGGTTCGGATTTTTTAATAGACGGCGGAGCAACCGCAGCATATTTTTACGGAGAATTGAAACCGCAAAAATAAAGAATATAAAGTTGAAAGTATAGAATGACGGAAAAAGGAGGAAGAATGAAAATTAAAACAGTGTCGGCAATTTTATTTTTAGCAGTAGTGGCAGGAGCAATTTTAATATTACAAAATAATAACGGGGGAGAAGTTATGGCAGCAGCGGAAACAACAACAAAAGTAAACAGCAGTAAAAAAGTTTTAGTAGCATATTTTTCTAAAGCAGGTGAACAATACAGTGTTGGAACAATAAAGAAAGGAAACACTGAAATAATTGCAGAAATGATAGCAGCAAAAACAGGTGGAGATACTTTTGAAATAAAAGTTAAAAACGATAAATATCCCAAAGCATATAAAGATTTAATAGATTATGCACAAACGGAAAAAAGAAAGAACGAAAGACCGGAAATTGCGGGTAAAGTAAATAATTTTGCAGATTATGATATAGTTTTTATAGGTTATCCAAACTGGTGGGGTGATATGCCGATGCCTGTTTACACATTTTTGGAAAGTTACGATTTCTCAGGTAAAACCGTTATTCCTTTCGGAACACACGAGGGTAGCGGCTTGGCAAGCAGCGAAAGCAGGATTAAATCAATAACAAAAGCAAAAGAAGTAAACAGAGGTTTGGGAATTTACGGACATACGGCACAAAACAGCAAAGCTGAAGCCGACAAAAAAGTTTCCGATTGGTTAAAAAATTTAGGATTTTAATTATATATTAAAGCATGTTCGTTTTTAACTGACCGGAAGTCATTGACCCGAACAATGCACCCGACAATATGGACTCTAAAAAATGGCAATACGATATAAATATGTTACAGGATATTTTAAAAGTTGCAGTTAAAAATAAAGAATTGAAGAAAAATGCTCCTATAGAACTTATATCAAATATTATAATTTCACAGTTATACGGTATGATGCTTTGTTGGTGTATGTCCAATGAAGAATTTAATCCGAAACAATGGACGGAAAAATTTTGTAATTTTCAGTTAAAAAAATATTGGAATAATATATTATTTAGGAGAAAAAATGAAAAAAATTAAATTTTTAGTATTGGTAATGTCGGTAATTTTATTTACATCGGGAGGAGTTATGGCAGAAAGTTATTTAAGTTTAAAACAACAAACAATTGCTCAAGCGGCATCATATTCGGCAAGGGGCGATATGGAAGGCTTAAAACAGGCTTTAATTTCAGGACTGAATGCAGGTGTAACGGTTAACGAATTTAAAGAAATTTTAGTTCAGGTATATGCTTATTGCGGTTTTCCCAGAAGTTTAAATGCTTTATCAGTATTAATGCAGGTAACCGAAGAAAGAAACAATAAATACGAGCAGGGAAAACTTCCGTCAAAAGTTAAAGGAAACAGTTTAAAATTCGGAACTAAAAATCAAACCGAACTTTGCGGAGCTCCGGTTAAAGGAAAACTTTTTGATTTTGCACCTGCAATTGATGAATATTTAAAAGCACATTTGTTCGGTGATATTTTTGCAAGAGATAATGTAGATTGGCAAACAAGAGAACTTGCCACAATAGCAATGCTTGCTTCCCGCAAAGGTGTTGAAGCTCAGTTAAACAGCCATATAAATATAGGTAAACATAACGGATTAACAGATGAACAAATTACCGAAATTTTAAAGATAGCTTCCAAAACGGGAGCAGAAAATGTTTTGTTCGGTTTCGGTAGAGAAAATACCGCTTACGCAAAATATTTTATAGGTAAAAGTTATTTGCAGCCTTTAAATAATGAACAGGTTAATATTGCAAATGTTACATTTGAACCGAAATGCAGAAACAATTGGCACATTCATCATAAAAGCGGGCAAATATTAATGTGTGTCGAAGGAAGAGGCTGGTATCAGGAGTGGGGAAAAACTGCCCGGGAACTTCATCCTGGTGATGTTGTAAATATCCCGCCTGAAGTAAAACATTGGCACGGTGCGGCGAAAGACAGTTGGTTTACACATATTGCAATGTCGGTTCCTGTAGAGGGTGCTTCAACGGAATGGTTGGAACAGGTAAGTGATGAAGAATACAATAAATTACCCTAAAAAATGCTATGCATTTTTTAGTTTAAAAGTTGAAGAGTTGAAATGTTGAAAAGTTTTTATAAGAAAATAATTAATTATTAGATTTTTTGTAAAATAAATTTTGAGGTATGGAAGAATAGAAATAACGACAAAAACAACAGAGTTGTCATTGCGAGGCAAAGCCGAAGCAATCTGTTTAAGTTGTTTATGGTTTCTATACATCACAATTTTCAAGGAGAATAAAAATGGAAAATTTAAAGTTATCAAACGGTGTAGAAATGCCTTTGGAAGGTTTCGGAGTATTTCAGGTTCCGAACCCGCAGGAATGTAAAACGGCAGTTTTGGAAGCGATAAAAGCAGGTTATCGTTTAATAGATACGGCAGCCGTTTATATGAACGAAGAAGCTGTAGGGCAGGCAATAAAAGAAGCCGTAAGTTCGGATATAGTTAAAAGAGAAGACCTTTTTATCACAACAAAACTTTGGGTAAGCAATTTTTCTTATGAAGGTGCTAAAAAAGGTTTTTCGGATTCAATAAAAAAGTTAGGACTTGATTATATTGACCTTTACTTACTTCATCAACCTTACGGTGATGTTTACGGTGCATGGAAAGCCATGAGCGAACTTTATAATGAAAAGAAAATTCGTGCAATAGGTGTTTCCAATTTCAATAATTGTAAATTTATCGAATTTGCAGAAATTGTTGAAATAAAACCTATGGTTAATCAAATTGAATTACATCCTTTTTATGCACAATATGATGCAATTGAAATTATGAAAAAATACGGTTGCCAACCGCAGGCATGGGGACCTTTGGCAGAAGGCAAACATGGCATATTTACACATCCCGTATTAACCGAAATAGGTAAAAAACACGGAAAAACGGCAGCACAAGTTGCACTTAAATGGAATGTTCAAAGAGGTGTTTCCATTCTTCCGAAATCAGTTCATAAAGAAAGAATAGAACAAAATTTTGATATATGGAATTTCATAATTTCCGATGAAGATATGAAAAAGATAGATGCTTTAGACTTAAAACATAGTGAAATTATAGATCATAATAACCCTGAAGTTGTAAAATATATTTTGTCTTTAAAAGCGGAATAGAACTAAACAAATTCAGAAGTGTTGTTGGTAAATGACAGTCCGCACAAACAAAGTTGCACCTATACGGCTTAAAAAATAGTTTCAGATACCTTAAATAAAGAAAGTATAGAAACGGAAATTTTTTGGATAGGAACAAAACCTCTAAGCGGTTGTGTAGGGTGCGGAATATGTTTTACAAAACATAGTTGTTACTTCTTCAAGAATAGCAGGTGCTACAGCAACTATATAATTTCTAAAAAATTTTTATTTTCTTTGAAAAAAAATTTAATTTTTGTTAGAATTCTACAAACAAAAAAATAAAAACTGTGGAAAAGTTTAAACGGATAAGGTTTTGAGATAATATTTCCAAATCTTATCCGTTTTTTATTTTAGGAGCAAAAAAAATGACACCGATAAAACAAATATCAAGAAAACAAAAAGTTATAGGTTTAAAAGGAATTATTACTTTAATTACAATTGTTAATATGATTATTCCTTTGTCAACGGATTTATATTTACCTGCAATGCCCTCGATGACACATACTTTTAATACATCGGCAACGCTTATTAATATGACACTGACATTGTTCTTTTTATTTTTAGGGCTGGGAACATTATTTTGCGGACCGCTAAGCGATAAATACGGCAGGAAACCTGTTTTATTGGCAGGGAATTTGTTGTATATATTATCAAGTTTTGCATGTGCAGGTTCCGGAAATATTTATTTGTTAATAATATTTAGAATTTTTCAGGCAATAGGTGCGGGTGCCTGTATTGCCGTAACAATGGCGATAGTAAAAGATTGTTTTTACGGAAAATTAAGAGATAAAATTCTTGCTTTAATTCAAACGGTATCCGTTTTGGCACCGATAGTTGCACCTGTCCTCGGAGCTTTTGTTTTAAAATACACTACTTGGAATATGCTTTTTATTATACTTGCAATATTTGCAATTATATTTTTTATTTTAAGTGTTTTATATACGGAAACTTTAACCGAAAATAACAGAACCAAAGAAAATATTTTAAATTCCGTCGGCAGACTTATTGTCGTTTGTAAAAATATTAAATTTACATATTTGCTTATAATTTTTTCTTTGCTTGCAGCACCATTCATGGGTTATTTAACAATAGCTTCTTACATTTACATAGATATGTTCGGGTTATCCAAACAAGGTTTCAGTTATTATTTTGCAATAAATGCTTTATTTTCCGTTCTCGGACCGATAATTTATGTAAATCTGTTAAATAAAATTTCTTCCAAAAATTTTGCAATTGTATCTTTTATCACCGTTTTGTTTTTTGCACTGTTATTATTTTTTACGGGTTACCGGTCCGCATTTATTTTCTTCTTGTTATTTATACCTATAGCTATAGGGTTCAGTTCAACAAGACCGCTTTGTGCAAGTGTTTTATTTAAGCAGCAAAAACAAGACAGCGGTTCCGTTTCTTCTTTAATAAGTTCCGGCAATACGTTGTTCGGATGTTTCGGAATGTTTTTAGTATCAATACCTGTTTTATCGTTGACACAAAGGTTGGCAGCGGTATCTGCAATAAGTTCGCTTTTGTCCATAATTTTATTTTTATTGCTGCTAAAAAAATATCAAAACATTCCCGGAATTAAGTAATAAGGCTGCGATTTTCAACAGCAAAAAGTTTAGTAATTTTCTAATTCAGTTTTTGTATTTTAAAATAAGAGCGGAATTTATAATTACAAATACCGAACCTGCATTATGAACCAATGCTCCCATAACGGGAGTTAAAAATCCTTCTGCGGCTAAAATAATTGCAACAAAATTTAACAGCAATGAAAATGTTAAATTATATTTTATTACCGTCATCGTATGTCTTGATAATTTTATAATGTAAGGAATTTCTTTTATATCGTCGTTTACCAAAACTATATCGGCTGCATCAACGGCAATATCGCTGCCTATCTTTCCCATGGCAATACCTGCAAAAGCTTTTTTTAAAGCAGGTGCATCGTTTATTCCGTCTCCTATCATACACACATTCATATTTTCTTTTTGAGCTTTTTCTATAAAATCCATTTTGTCCTGCGGAAGACATTGAGCTTTTACTTCATTAATTGAAAGTTTGGTTGCAATATTTTGTGCCGTTTCAAAATTATCTCCCGTTAAAAGAACGGGTGTTATGTTTAAAGATTTAATCTCTTTTATAACATCTTTTGCATTTTTTCTTATTGTGTCCGTAAGAGATATAAAACCCGTAAAAATATTATTTATGCAAACATATATAATTGTTGAACCTTGTTCGCTATATTGTTTTATTTTGTTTAAATAATCTTCCCGTATTATAATGTTGTTTTGTTCAAGTAAAGCAAAATTTCCCGCGAGAATTTTTTTGTTTTCCGTTAATGCTTCTACTCCTTTTCCCGGGAACATTTCAAAATTTTCCGGTTTAATTATATTTATGCTTTCTTCTTTGGCTTTTTTTACTACGGCTTTTGCAAGCGGGTGTTCCGATAACATTTCAGCGGATGCCGTTAATTGCAACAAATACCGTTGAGACAATTCGCTTGAAAAACTTTCTGCCGTTTCAACTTCTAATGTCCCGTTAGTTAAAGTCCCCGTTTTATCAAAAGTAATTGTGTTTACTTTTGCCAGTTTTTCCATTGCGGCTGCCTGTCGAACAAGAAAACCGTGTTTTGTAACATTTCCTATAGCCGCTATAATGGCGGTAGGTGTGGCAAGCACCAATGCACACGGACAAAATACCACAAGTATAGTTACTGCTCTTATTATTTCGCCCGTAACAAGCCATGTCGCCGCCGCTGCAATTAAAGCCGTAACTACTATCCGGGTTGCCCAACCGTCAGCAAGGCGAACAATTTTTGCTTTGCCCGCATCTGCCTGTTTTACAAGCTCAATCATTTTTTGAATGGAACTGTCTTTGCCGGCTTTTTGTGCCGTCATGTCAAAAGAACCGAACATATTAATTGTTCCGCTTAAAACGGTATCACCTGCGGTTTTATCTATGGGAATAGACTCTCCCGTCATAACAGCCTGATTTACCGATGTGTTTCCGGATATTATAATTCCGTCAACCGGTATTGTTTCGCCGGGAAGAATACGCACGGTATCACCTTCTTTAATGCTTTCTGCGGGAACAATTGTTTCGCTATTGTTATCAATTTTTCTTGCGGTTTCGGGTGTCATTTTTATAAGTTTTTCTATTCCTCTTTTTGCTTTTGCAACGGTTAAATCTTCCAGCAATTCTCCTATCTGCATAATAAAAGCCACTTCGCCTGCGGCAAATTCTTCGCCTATACATATTGAAGCTATTAATGCTATGGAAACTAAAACATCCGCTTTAATATCAAAAGAAGTTATAAGCCCGATAAATGCTTCAAGTATTATCGGAAGTCCGCATAAAATAATTGCAACCCAGGCAATATCAAAAGGTAAGTTCGGCAACAAATTAAAAATACTTGTTGAAAGTGCTATTGTTGAAATTATAAGAAAAATAATAGTTTTTTTATGCCCGCCGAATTCCAAAAAAAATTCCAACAGTTCCACCGTAAAATCTCTTATTTGCAATATTTTTGATTTTGAATTTTGTGTTTCTTCCATAAAAACCTCTGTTATGATAAATATATTTTTTTGTTTATTGTCTTTTATTATACTAATAGGGGTATAGGTTTGTCAAGTGGTTGTATAAAAAAGGCTTTTAATAATAAAAAATTAAAAGCCTTTAAATAAAATGTAAAATAATAAATTGTATAATTGTTATTGCATATTGATAAATCTTTCAATAGCTTTTGTAAAATTTTTAATTTCTTTATCGTTTCCTTTTTTAAGTGCATTTTTTACACAGTGTGTTAAATGCCCTTCAAGTATAACCTGCCCTGCTTTGTTCAATGCGGATTTTGCGGCACTTATTTGAGTTAATACATCTTCACAGGGAACATCTTCGTCTATCATTCTGTCTATTGCCTGAACCTGCCCTATAATTTTTTTTAATCTTCTGTGTAAATTGTCTCCGTCCATACATTGTTTCATTTTAATGCCTCCCGCAACGCACAAATTTTTACCGCAAATTTATTATATTTTTATCTTATTTTTGTGTCAATTTTTTTTGCACACACGAAGGAAGCGGTTTAAGCGGGACTGAAAGAAACGTAAAAGCACCAACAAAAGCAGATGTTAAAGAAGGACTTACAATTTACGGACATGTTGCACGAAACAGTCAAAAAGAAGCAGACAAAAAAGTTTTCGATTGGTTGAAAGGATTAGGATTCTAAAAATATCTTATTTAAAAAGAACTTCCAAAAAACTTGATAATTATAACCTATATATTATAATATTATAGTATTATAAGAAAATTATAACACATCATAAAATGAATGTTTTTAAAACGGATGATAATTTTACGAAAAAACTTTAAATGCAGATAATTGTAAAGAAACAAAAATGGATAGAAGAAAATTTATAAAAAATTCGTTGATAGCTGGAGCCGTTGTTGCAACAGGTGCAATAATGGGCAATTCTGTTTTAAGTGATAATAAAAATACGGAGAAAAAAATGAAAATTTTGGTTTTAACCGGCAGCCCGAGAAAAAACGGTAACTCAAATATTTTGGCAGACAATTTTATAAAAGGTGCAATTGAAAAAGGACATAAAGTGTTCAGGTTTGACAGTGCATTTAAGGATGTTCATCCTTGCATTGCCTGTAACAAATGCGGAATGGACGGACCTTGTGTATTTAACGATGATTTTAATTTTGTAAGAGAACATATTGTTGATGCCGATTTGGTTGTTTTTGTAACTCCGATGTATTATTTCGGTATATCGGCACAACTCAAAGCGGTTATAGACAGATTTTATGCAATAAACGGTAAAATTCATGTTCCTAAAAAAGCAGCTCTTTTTATGACTTATGCAAACAATTCAAAGCACGATGAACTTCCTATCAGAACACATTATGAAGTTTTATTGGATTATCTTGGGTGGAAAGATATAGGGCGGTTTGTTGTTCCGGGGGTATGGACCGCAGGTTCAATAAACAGAACGGATTATCCGAAAAAAGTGTATGAATTCGGAAAAAGTTTATAAACTAAATTATATTTTGTTGTTGAAATATAGTTAATATTTGAATGCCACAATATTAGGTTAAGTTTTGCATCTTTAACTTATTTGCTTGTTTTTGTTTCTTGACTGCAGTATCAACATATTGTATAATTATAATGATATGAAAAAGAATATTTTTCCGCTTTTTATAGACAGACAGACAGACAGACAGACAGACAGACAGAGTCTCTTCCGTTAGAGGCGTCTTTTTCATTTATAACAAATATTAAAATAAATATGACGGACAGCTGTTAATTTCAGTTTGTCCGTCGTTTTTTGTTTTTATAATAAAAATAAACATTTCACGACAATGTGAAATTCTAAAAACAGTTTGTAAAATCCGGTAGAAGCTTGATGTAAAAAAATAAAAAGCCGTTAAACGGCGAGGAGAAATAAAATGAAAAAATTTTTAAAAGGAGTTTTCTGCTCCGTTCTCGGTGTTGCTATTATAGTGCCTCAAATGGCAATGGCAGAAACTTTGTATGTTAATTCCGGGACGGGCGAACAGTCTTTTAATGACAGTAAGTCTCATAATTATACAAATGTGATTGTACAAGGCAGTACATTGAATGATCTGGCCCCCAAAAAGTAGACACGCGGAACTATATAAAGTAAAATAAAATATAGTGGAGGGTGTTTATGAGAAAAGTAAGTGAAAAGACAAGGCGAGCGTATGTAGCAGCAATAATATGGAAAGAAAAAAGGATAACGGAAGTAGCTAAAGAATTAGGAGTAACAAGAGGGACGGTATACAATTGGTTAAAAGAATACAAAAGAGAAGATAAAGAGACAGGGGAGATAGAGATAAGAAGTCCGAGAGAGATAGAATTGGAGAAGCAGGTAAAGGAACTAAAGGAAGAGGTAGAATTTTTAAAAAAAGCAAGAGCATATTTTACACGGGACCACAGGAAAGATATGCTATGATAAGAGAAAGTGGTCAAGAAGTGAAGAAAGGATGTAAAATATTGGGAGTAAGTAGGAGCGGATATTATAAGAAGGTAAAAGGGCGACAAAGAGATAAGGAGATAGAAGAGGAAATAATAGAGATATTTAAGAGGAGTAAAGGGATATATGGAAGAAGAAGGTTACGAGAGGAATTAAATAAAAGATACGGGAAAAGAGTTAGTTGTAAAACAATAAGTAAGATAATGAGAGAGAATATGTTAGTAGCGACAGCGAATAGGAAATATAGAGTAACAAAAGAAAGGACAAAAAGATTTGCATATGGAAATGAGTTAAATAGAAAATTTAATGTAAAAGAGAAGGATAAATATTGGGTAACGGATATAACATATATAAGCACGAGAGAAGGAAGGATGTATTTATCGGTAGTAATAGATTTATATTCGAGGAAAGTGGTAGGATGGAAGCTAAGTGATGAAATGACGACGGGATTGGTAATATCAAGCATAGAAGAAGCTCTAATAGAGCGAGGATATCCTGAGGGATTAGTGATACACAGTGATCAGGGGAGTCAGTATAAGAGCAAAGAATATAGAAAATTTTTAGAAGAAAATGGAATACAAGGGAGTATGAGCGAGAAAGGGAATTGTTGGGATAATGCATGTGTAGAAAGTTTTTTTCATAGTTTAAAAGTAGAATTGTTTTATTATAAGAAAGTAAAGAGTAAAGAAGAAGTTAGCAGGTTGTTGTTATGGTATATAGAAATATTTTATAATAGGGACAGATATCATTCAACAATAGGATATAAAAGTCCGGTAGAATTTGAAAAAACCGTGCCAAACCCTGCAGGGTTTGTTCAGAAAGAACAGATAGATAAAAAAATAAACTACATAAATGTAGTATAAAGTGTATAGTTTGTGTGTCTACCAAAAGGGGACCACATCATAATGTACGATGTACAATGTACAATGAACGGCAACGGCAACGACAACGACGAACAGCAACAACGAGATTCCCGACAAAAACATTCGGGAATGACATACGAAACGGAAACGACGAGATGCTTCGACATGCTCAGCATGACAGAAAGACAGTTGAATAGTTGAACAGTTGAAAAGTTGAAGAGTTGAGAACGACAATGTACAACAACGACAGTTGAAAAGTTGAAAAGTTTTAACGACAACAACGACGGCAAAAAGAAAATTTACAAACGAATGTAAGGATAGAGAAAAAACGGCATAGTTTGAGACGAAATGAAGAAACTCGCAAATGCAGTGTACATATCCGTAAGGGGTACATAAGTTTGCGAGTTTCAATATTGTAGTCCAAAATGTGCTGCTTTTTCGCTATAAATGTAATGTATTTGATTTATTATATCTTAGCCGTTGTTATCGCTTTCTGTGCCTGATACTTTCCTTTTTTATCGGCATAAGAAGTTTCGCAAACTTCGCTTGCCTGAAGGAACAAAAGTTGCCCTATCCCCTCATTGGCATAAATTTTTACCGGCATAGAACTGATGTTTGAAATTGCAATTGTGGCATACCCTTCCCATTCGGGTTCAAAAGGAGTAATATTTACCAGTATTCCGCAACGGGCGTAAGTGGACTTGCCGAAAGCTATCGTAATGATGTCCCGAGGAATTCTGAAATACTCGACGGTCTTTGCAAGAACAACGGTTTGAGGCTGAAGGATAATAAAATCGTCAACTTTTACATCTTTAAACAAATTCGGATCAATTTTTTTCGGGTCGATAAATGAACCGTCTGTATTTTTCTGCATTATTTTAAATTCATTTGAAATACGGAAATCGTATCCGTAAGATGATGTTCCGTAAGAAATTCCTTTTCGTACCTGTTCAGGTTCAAACGGTTCTATCATCTTTTTTTCAACTGCCATTTGTTTTATCCATTTATCGGACTTTACCATTTTATTTTCCTCTTTGATTTTATAACGATTTGCAAATTCTATCTGCGACTTTATATTTATTTTCCCTTATACCTCAAATTTTTGCTTTGCAAAAATTTAAAAACATTTTGAGTATCCGCAAGATTTGCATACTACGCAACCTTCTGCAAATTCAAGCATCTCGCCGCACTCAGGACACTGCGGACAAGAACCTTCGGAATTTCCGGAAACTTTAGGTTTATAAACTTTAGGTTTTTCCGTATTTGATGTAGGGTTTGTTTTTCCTGCAGTTTGTGACGGAGATTGATTAAATAAATCCGGATTTTCTTTTTCCGCGAGATAAGATTCAATTGCTTTTGCGATTGCGTCCGGACAAGAAAGAATTGCTCCCCCCTCCGTTAATGTCGGAGACGGACATCTGATACCTTTTAACTGTTCTACGATTTTATGCGGATCAACACCGGAACGCAGTCCGAGAGAAATTAATCTTGCAATAGCTTCTGTCTGTGTAGATATGCAACCGCCTGATTTTCCCAGCTGAGTAAATACTTCAAAAATATTTCCCTCTTCATCTTCATTAATTGTAACATACATTTTTCCACAGCCGGTATGCATTAAAAGAGTAGAACCTATAACTCTTCTCGGTCTTTTCTTTACGACTTTTTCTTTAACAACCGGTTTTGGTTCCTGTTCTTTTGCCGAAGAAGATTCCGTGCTTGAAGAAATTAAAACCTGATCTTGTCTTGAACCGTCTCTGTAAACGGTAACACCTTTACAACCTAATTTATAAGATAAAACATAAGCCTGTTTAACATCTTCTTTTGTTGCATTATGCGTAAAGTTTACCGTCTTTGATACGGCATTATCAACATATTTTTGAAAAGCAGCCTGCATTTTAATGTGGTCTGCAGGAGTAATATCGTGAGCAGTAACAAAAACTTTTTTTAATTTTTCCGGTATCTCGTCCATGTGTTGGATAGTGCCTTCTTTAGCGATTTTATCCATCAACTCTTCGGAATAAATTCCGGCATCTTTAACAGCTTTTTCAAAGTATTTGTTTACTATATACATTTCTGCTTTGTCAAGGCAGTTTGCTCTCTTATAAACAAGACCGAAAAGAGGCTCTACGCCGCCCGATGCATCTGCAATAAGTCCGATAGTTCCCGTCGGAGCAATGGTTGTGGTAGTGGCATTTCTGATAGGATTGCCGTTTTTGTAAATACTGCTTGTGAAGTTCGGAAAAGCTCCTCTTTTAAGAGCCATCTCCTCAGACATTTTATGAGATTTCTCTTCTATAAAAGACATAACTTTTTCGGCTAAACTTACAGCTTCGTCGGAATTATATGCGATACCGAGTTCAAAAAGCATATCAGCCCAACCCATAACACCGAGACCGATTTTCCTGTTGGATCTTGTAGTTATTCCTATTTTTTCAATAGGATAATTATTCATATCAATAACATTGTCGAGGAAATGAACTGCAGATTTTACCGTTGCTTCCAATTTCTGCCAATCAACATCTCCGTCTTTAACAAAATGTGATAAATTGATGGACCCTAAATTACAAGCTTCATAAGGAAGTAACGGCTGTTCTCCGCAAGGATTTGTTGATTCAATCATTCCTATTTCGGGAGTAGGATTGAATTCGTTCATTCTATCGATAAAAACTATTCCCGGCTCGCCGTTTTTCCATGCTTGTGTAACTATTTTATCAAAAACTTCTCTTGCGTTAAGTTTGCCGACAATTTCTTTTGTTCTGGGGTTATAAAGATTGTAATCTTTGTTTCCCTCGACAGCCTGCATAAATTCTTTCGTCAATGCAACGGAAATATTGAAATTCGTTAAATTTGTTGTAATATCTTTACAGGTAATAAAATCAATTATGTTAGGGTGGTCAATTCTCAACATCCCCATATTGGCACCGCGTCTTGTGCCGCCCTGTTTGATGGCTTCTGTTGCGGCATTAAATACCTGCATAAAAGATACCGGTCCCGAAGAAACTCCGTTTGTGGATTTTACGCTGTCATTGGACGGTCTTAATTTAGAAAAAGAAAAGCCCGTTCCGCCTCCGGATTTATGTATTAATGCGGTATGTTTTAAAGTTTCAAATATCGATTCCATGGAATCTTCCACGGGAAGAACAAAACATGCCGAAAGCTGCTGAAGAGGACGACCGGCATTCATCAATGTGGGTGAGTTCGGTAAAAAATCCAAATTTGCCATCATTGTATAAAATTCTTTTATGACTTCGTCGGTGTTCGCAGCCTTATCATAAATTTTATCTGCCTGTGCTATATTTTCCGCAACACGGAAAAACATATCCCCTGTTTCTTCGCAAGGGTTTCCGTCGTTATCTTTTTTTAAGTATCTTTTTGACAATACTTTTATTGCGTTCTCGCTCAGTACCGGTTTGATTTGTTTTTTGAGTTCATTTTTTAATTCTTCGTTAGACATATTATTTGTTCTCCATTCTTTATTATTTCTTTGTTTTTATATCTTCGGAAATTTTTTTCTTTTTTGTTGTTTTATCGTGTTCCTTTTTAATCTTCTTCAGTTCGTCCATAAAATCATTAATATCCGCAAATTTGTTATATACGGAAGCAAATCTGATATAGGCGACTGTATCGATATCCAAAAGTTTTTGAAGAGTTTTCTGTCCTATTACCGAAGACGACACTTCCATAATGTAGTCGCTTACTTCACTCTCTATTTCGGATACTATTTTTTCCATAGTTTCGGTAGAAACCGGCCTTTTTACGCAGGCTCTGGCAACGGCTTTCCACAGTTTTTTCCTGTCGAAAGGCTCTCTTCTGCCGTCGGATTTGATTACCATCATAATAACTTCTTCGGGCTTTTCGTATGTAGTGTATCTTTTTTTACACTGGTTGCACTGTCTTCTTCTTCTGATAGCAGAAGTGTGTTCTATAGGTCTGGAATCTAACACCTGCCCTTCAAAACTTCCGCAAAACGGACATTTCATAGTTAAACCCCTGTAAGGAATGATATTTGTACTACATATTGTATAATACAGCAATGATACAACATACATATGGAATTGTCAAGGAAAAAAAAGAAAGGGCGAAAAAATTGTTTTGCAATTTTTTCACCCTTTAAGACGTCTTTACAATTTAAAGTATTATGCTGCCGATAATATTGCATGCATCTTCTTAATATCCATATTTTCGCCGAGTATACTGCTGATATCTGCTTCAGGCTTTATTGCATCACTGAATAATAATAACAATAAGCCTTCCAACACGGCAGCTCTTTCTTCATTGGTAAGAGTAGAATTATCTTTTAGCAAGGATAATATTGTTATAATAGTATCAATATTACCGTCTGCACCATTTAGGATATTAACAACTTTAGTAATTTCCGGTTGAACATTTGCATTGAATTTTTCAGTAATAAGAACTTCTTTTACATCTTTTGACGTATCGCCGTTAGCAAAACTTTCACCTTTGACAAGCCTGTATTCAAGCAAAGACTGCATTAACAGGTTTGCGTATTCCGTTTTGTCGAAAGTAATGTCGGCAGCATCAAGTCTGTTTAATTCTTCCGTTTGAATAACGCCGGCAACAAATCCTTTAAGTTCGTACTTGGAAATGTTTTCTTTAAAGTTCGTCGCAAGCATATCATTTATTTCTGCAATATTAAAATCGTTCGCAATATACATATTGCATAATTTCGTTAAAATATTATCGCTTAAAACTACGGTTCCGTTTTTAACAAAACTTCTTCCTTTATTGACGCCTCTCATTTCCTGTCCCGCAGGTGTAGTTTCAAAAATAGAAGTTATAAATTTTGTTAAGGTCATTCCGTTAAAGGTGAATTCCGAAGAAGTTATTTGTTCAAGAATGCCCTGATCAACGGAAATCATTGAAACGTTATTGTTCTCGAAAATGCCGGTTAGTTGTGCAGGAGATACTTCTCCGTTCTCGTCGGCGGAAATATTTATTATTACGTTACCGTCTTCAAAAAGAGACAGTCCCGAAAAAGCATAAGGAGCACTATGGTCAAAAACTGCTTTGGTTCCGTTTAGTTTAAAGTATTCCGCATATTCGGTGGGATGAATAGTCTTAGGCATTTTTACGGCAAGATATGAACCTACTTTCCTTTCGTTTACTGCTTTTGTAAACGAGGAAATGGAATTTAAAGCCAACATATCATTCGCATACTCTCCGTTTTCCGATAAATCGATTTGTACTCCGTCTATGTCAAAAGATGAAATCATTTTATTGAACGCGTTTATTCTTTCGACCATATTTCCATCATGTTCTTCGTTTATAACTATTTTATAGTTTATAATTACTTTCAAGCCGTTGTCATGTGCAGTTTGTAACAATTTGTTTATTTCTGCTTGTGAAAAATTATCGTCTATGGAGACTATCAATGTCGTTATTCCCTGTTCTATAAGTTTTGTTATGTCGGTTATACCGAATGACGATATTTGCTCGGCTGAAATATTTGAAGCAACAAGTGACGGTTTTATATACATATCTGCTACGGATTTTTTACTTATTTTTATTTTGTCGGTAAAAGCTTTTTTTGCTTTTATGGCATTTAAAAACAGTTGAAACGGATTTTTTCCCACGCCCGTAGCCGTGAATGAATTTTCAAACTCGCTTTCAATATCCGTAACATTAATATCATTTAAATCTGCGGATAAATCCAATATCTTAACGGTATTTTTTGAACTGTTGTTAATATAGTCCAGTATTGCCGAGAGATAAGCTTGTTGTGAAAATTTGGCCACATCGTCAATATCGTCATATCCGTAAATTTTTAAATTTTTTACGTCGTCATCTATTAATCCGTATGCCAAATATCTGCCGTTATAAGCAATTCTTTCGGGAAGTTCTTTTATTAAATTATTTTTACCGACTAAAACCAAGTTTACTTTTATGCCTGATGCAGCAAGAGATTCTGCCTGCAATCTTCTTTCGGAATCATTTACATTTGCAACTATGGTGTATTCCGTATGATCTTTAAATAAAAATGCGTAAGTTGCTCTTTGCAGATAATCAACCGCATTTGTATAAACAGATTTAGCCCATCCTGTTGCCGCCTGCAAAATTGTAGTTTTTTCTTCCTGATTACGTGCTTCGGGAATGTTTAATTTAAAACGAGGTCTTTTTAAATCCGAAAAATTGTTCTTGAATGATGTGAGTATTTCTTTTTCTTTTTCGGTTAAATTCGGATTTGCAAGTACATAGTCAATATCATCCATAATATCCAGAACGGAAACTCTCTGCTCGTTTTTGTTAACTTTAACGGGCATTCCGACAAAGTAATCTAAGATTATGTCAATGTTGTGTTTTAATGCTTTTTTATCGGTGTCTCCGCCTCTTTTCGAATGTCCTTTCAATACTTCCAAAACAGTCAAATATTCTTCCGTTTTCGACGTGGTTTTTTCATAAGTTTCATCAAAAGAATCATCAATATTAAAAGAATCCAATATATCAACGAATATCGGTGCAAGAGGAGTTTTGCTTTCGTTCAAATCATCAATATTTTCATAACTTATGTCATTAGGAAATATTTCCACGAGTTCTTCTATATCTTTTCTGAGAGCAGATTTTGCTTTTGATATTTCAGAATCTATGCTTAAATTATAAGCTGCATGGGAACCGTAATAACCTAAACCGAAAAAGGCTGCAAAATAGTATAAAACATATCTTATATTATCTCTGAAATATGTAATTCCTTCAGAAAAACTTCCGATATTGTTAGTTTCTATACCGCCGACAATACCTGTCATAAGCAGAAATATTGCAAGGCCGAGCATAATGAATCCCGATGTTTTGATATTTCTTGTTTCATTAAGTCTTTGTGTATATCCTATGTTTTCGAGAAATATTTCGTTTTTATTTATTTCTTCCATTAAGTCATTGATGTTTAATATTTTTACTTTTCCGTTAATTGATCTTAATTGACTAAGTAAATTTGTCAACTGTTCCTGATATTCTTCGGTTCTTGTTTGTCCTTCCTCGGATACGGCTTCAAGCCTGTCAATTGCATCTTTTATTTCATAAAGACGATCTAATTTATTTAAAGTTCTTCTTATTTGTTGTTGAGCTCTTCTTCCGTAGTGCATAATAACAAATTTTTCCGGTTTGAACAAAATCAACGGAAACAAAAAAGTATTTTCAAAAATTGCGGCATTTATGCTGTAAAATCTGTTTCTTACGGAAGGTTTGTTAAAAAATTTAAATACGAGAGAAGGTAAAAATAAAATCATATCCGTTATTTTTTTTGTTACGGGAAGAACCAGTTTACCCGTATCGGATGGTATTTCGGGATTGTTTATCCTCAGTTCATCAATATATCGTGTAAAAGCATCTTTTAATTCCTGTATGTTTTCATAACCGTCCAAACCGTTTACGGCTTCTTCCAAATCTGCCAATTTCATAATAATATCGGTATTAGTATTTAAATCCGCACCGGCTCTTTCCTGTTCCCTGACGATTTGTTGTAATTGCTGTATTTTAATAAAAGCATCACTGACTTTTTCTATCTGTTCTTCGGTTAAAATATTTTCGTTTACGGGCTGTTGAGGCAATTGATTTAATCGTACGATTTCGCCCGATATATATTCTATTATTACATCGTTTCCATCGGGACGAACATCTTTTATTTCACCTTTGTTCAGAAGATTTACTACTTCTCCCATAGGTCTGTTTGCAAACGTATTATTTGTTATATCGTATTGTTCGTTAAAGAAGTTTCTGAAAAGTTCGTCGGAATGAGCGGCACTTTCGGTTATGTTAGGCGTTATTACAATATAATTGATATTTTCGTCCCGTAATAATTTATCAAATCCGTCGGTATGAAATCCGCCCGTTATTATTATATGAATTTTTTTACCTTGAGAAAGTTTTTCAATTACTTTTTGTTCATGATTAATTCTTGAATTTTTTATTCTGAAAATATTTTCCTTGTCAGCAGGAGTTTTGCCGAATAAATTTTTGATAAAAACTCTGTTTCTTTCAATATTATTTTTATAGAAATCTTCAACTAAATTAAAATATTCGCTGATGTCGGTTATTCTGTCTATATCAATATATTTTGCCCAAAGAAGTTTGAAAGTATCAATATTCTCTATAAATTTATCATATTCTTTTGCCGTCATTTTGTTAGTGAGATAATGAGATAAACCGTTCAAAAAATCTTTTAAGAAAAATATTTCTTTTTCCTGTTCGGTTTCTGAAAATTTAGTATTTATTTCTCTGATTAACAAAGCTTCTTCATTTGCCAGTTCTATGGTGTTAAAATTTTTATTAAGTAAAAGATATTCAAGAAATGCATTTGTGTTTCTATAGCTTTTTCTCGAGAGAATGTTGTGTTCTTTTGCTTTTTGCAACAGTTCAAAATAGAATTCTACTTCCGATTCTTTTTTTGACGCCTTTTCCGACAAGCTCTTATATTCGTTAAAATTAAGAGTTTCCTTTAATTCGTTTAAAATAGTCTGTATTTCACCGCTTAATTTTTTGGAATCAAAATCATTTTGCTTCGATACTATTTGTGCGAAAGATATGATAGCAGGATATTTGCTTAAATTTATATCGGCTTTTTTAGCGTTATCTATAAGAAGTTCAATATATTTTTTAGTTTTTATTTTTCCGTTTTTATAATTTGATATAATTCTGTTTGTTTTTTTATTTTCGTTTGAATAATATATTTGGCTTTTTTCATTGAATATATTATTAAGTATAGAAATATAATTTTTTATTTCTGTCTGTTTGTTAAAAATATTATTCAATCTTTCGAAATTTTGTGAATATAAAGCTTTATCTTCCAGCCCTTTTAAGGTTATATCTTTCTCTGACTGAATTGCAAAATATTCCCCGCCGGTCAGTTTCCCGCTGCTTAAGAGATTGTTTACTACCTGCTGTTTTTTTACGGAATCGCTTATGTTTGATAACCATTGTGTATTAAGTATTCCCGACGCTCCTTCAATATAAATATCGGATATACCGAATTTCGAATCCAATACGGATAAAATAGAACTTATATTTTTTTGTGTCTGTTCGTGGGAATGCAGGTCTTGAATGTTTATAACAATATCGTCACTGTTTGTGTAATATGCATCTGTAATTCTTCCTAAATTGAAAGGAATTAATTCTTTAGGCATATCGGCTGACGAGATGTTTACCGGAACAGTATTTGGTACAGGTATCGCCGCATAGGCAGACTGCGAGCCGATAACCGATGTTACAAAACATAATGCGGTAAATACCGCCGTAATTTTTGTTAAAGAAAAATTTTCTTTAAACATCCTTTTAATTAAATTTATTGTTTTCATGTTTACTCCTCAATAAAAAACGCCTTGTTTAAAATTTTAATTAAACAAGACGGTTTTTTACTGTTTTATTATAAAATTTTATATTATCAATATTTCCCCTTGCAAAATAACAAAAATTTAAAAGTACCATAAATAACAAGGTGATAAAACTGTTTATAAAACTAATATCTTCCGACCGGCTAAATTTAAAATTATTATTGAAAAATAAAATATTATCAAAAGAATCTGCCGACTTGAAAGTTTTTAAAATATTTTCATTGTTCGGTTGAACGAAATCCAAACGACTGTTTGTTTTATTTTGTTTTTCTTTTTTTGAGTTTTTTGCTTTTGCGGATGAGCAGGTTAAATTAACATTTGCGGACTTTAATACTTTACTGATTACTTCGTAAGAAAAATTGGTTACGGAATTGTAATATTCGCATATGGAAGTTGCTTTGTAAAGCAAAGAAAATTCCTGCCTGATATTTTCATCCGAGGCAAAGGAAAATGTTGCCGCCAGCAATGAAAAAGCAAGCAGGAAAGAAATCAATTTATTTGATATTAATGAAAAGCGGTTTAAAATAATCATAACACTATAATTATAAACTACTTAATTCAAAAAATCAAGTTAAACTTGAAAAAATTTTGTAAAAAGTTTAACTATATGTTTTCGGCTTTAATCTGCAATGTTTTGTATGTGAATACCGATGAAATTGTAATTACAGGTATTGCCACAAATATACCTATAAACAACAGGATAATACCCAATATGCCTATGATAAAATTAAGAACCATAATAATCAAAATATCAATTCTTGCACCTTTTGTTAAATCAAAAGAATTTATAAATGTAGATTTTACGTCGAGATTTTTATCGAGCATTACACAGAATATAGGGAAAAACAGAACGGTTAAAACAAAAGTCGCTAAAGATATTATTATTGCTGCAGTTGTATTGTCGGACATTGCCTGAATCAGCAAGCCAAATATTACAATAATTACAAATATGGTAATTACTTTTTGATTTGTAATTTCTTTAAACTTAAAGAAATTTGAAAAAGAAATATCTTCTCCTTTTACGGATTTCAATATGGCATTTAATACAAGGAAATACATAAATAATTGCAAAATACCGCCGATAAAAGGAATGATTGAAAGCAATCCCATTATTATGGTTACAGTAATGTATTCCCACCAATTTTTCTTGAACGTACTCCAAGAATCCGAATAAATTTGCTTAAAATCTAAAACCATTGTATTCTCCTATTTTTTTATTTTGTTGTAATGCTTTATCAGAGAAGATGTTGAACAATCGTGAACATTTTCTTTTTCCTGTTTAAGCTCCGGTAAAATTACATTTGCCAGTTTTTTACCGAGTTCTACACCCCATTGATCATAGCTGTTAACTTGCCAAATTATTCCCTGAACAAAAATTTTATGTTCATACATAGCAATTAAAGCACCGAGTGTTTTTGGTGTAAGTTCGTCAAGAAGTATGCTGTTTGTCGGTTTATTGCCTTCGAAAATTTTGTGAGGCGTTAACATTCTGATATCTTCTTCGGAAGTACCGCTTGCTTTCAATGCTTCTATTGCCTGTTCTTTTGTTAAACCGAAAGCAAGTGCTTCAGGCTGAGCAAAGAAGTTAGATAATAATTTTTCGTGATGGTCGCCTATTTTTTCCGGAGGATTAACTATACCGATGAAATCGCATGGAATCATTTTTGTTCCCTGATGTATTAACTGATAAAAGGAGTGCTGACCGTTTGTTCCCGGTTCTCCCCACAGCACTTGACCTGTTTGGTAATTAACTTTTTCTCCATTCCTATTGATAGTTTTGCCGTTACTTTCCATATCGGATTGCTGTAAAAATGCCGTAAATCTGTGGAGATACTGGCTATAAGGTAATACTGTATAACTCTGTGCATTAAAGAAATTGTTATACCATATTCCTAAAACCGCCATTATAACGGGAATATTTTGTTCTATCGGTGCAGTTTTGAAATGCATATCCATTTCATAAGCACCGGTTAAAAGTTCTTTAAATTTATTAAAGCCTACTGCACAAGCTATCGGCAAACCTATTGCAGACCAAAGAGAATATCTTCCGCCGACAAAATTCCAAAATTCAAACATATTGTTTGTGTCTATACCGAATTCCGCAACTTTTTCTTTATTTGTGGAAAGTGCAACGAAATGATTTTTTATTGCGTTTTCACCGAGCTTTTCAACAAGCCATTTTCTTGCCGTGTTTGCATTGGTCATTGTTTCCTGCGTGGTAAAAGTTTTGGACGCAACTATAAACAAAGAAGTTTCGGGATCAAGCTTTTTTAATACTTCATAAATATCTGCTCCGTCAACATTTGATACGAAATATACTGCCGGACCGTCGGCATAATATTTAAGTGCTTCACATACCATTCTCGGTCCTAAATCCGAACCGCCTATACCGATATTTACGACGGATTTTATTTTTTTGCCCGTCGCTCCCAACCATTTGCCGCTTCTTAAATCGTCGGTAAATTTTTCCATTTTGGCAAGAACGTTTTTTATGTCAATCATAACATCTTTACCGTCAACAAAAACGGAATTGTCTGACATGTTTCTTAATGCCGAATGAAGAACCGCTCTTTTTTCCGTCCAATTTATTTTCTCGCCTGAAAATATCTTTTCGGTCCAAGTTTTTAAGTCGCTTGCTTTTACCAAATCAAGAAGAAGTTTTTTTGTTTCTTCGTCAATAATATTTTTTGAATAATCAAAAAGTATTCCTAAATTTTCAAGCCTTATGCTGTATTTGTTAAATCTGTCATTGTCTTTAAATAAATCTCTTAAATGAACAGATTTCATTTTTTGTTCGTAGTGATTTTGTAAACTTTTCCATTCTTTTGTTTGAATTAGTTCCATTTTATGTTTCCTTTTATTCTTTTTTTTCAACTTTATATTCTGACAACTATATTTTAATACCTCAAATTTTCATTGCTTTACAATGAAAATTTATATCCGAGTTTGAAGAATATATCTTTATAAGTTATATCATTGTCATTATCTTTTGCTTCATACCTTGAAGTATAAAGCTCTACTATGTATTTATCAAACAGTTCGAAGCCGATTCCGCCTGCAACATAAAGACCGCCCGAAGAACTCTTGCCGTTATCTATAGAAAACAAAACATTGTATCCGCCGTCAAGTCTTAAATAAGGTTTATATTCTCCGAAACTTCCGAAAGGGTATACCATAATGCTTACAAATACGGGCAACATGGAAAATTGTTTGCTTGTATAATATTGATCTTTGCCGAAATCTTCTTCCATGGCTTTTTTCCCCATACCGAGCCTTCTGTTAAGCAGATAATCAAAGCCGAATCCGAATACCCAATATTCGCTTAACGGAATTCTTGCCTCTGCACCTATATTAAATGCCGTGTCAACCTCATAATCGCTTCTAAAAGTTCCGGGCAAACATATTGATAATTTAGGTATTAAATCTATTGCATAAGAATTGCCCGCAATAAAAGACAGTACCAATAAAACAGATAAAAATTTTTTCATATCTTAAAATCCTCCATCAAATATACTAAAAGTTTTCCCAATATTCTACAAAAAATTTTTTAATTACTCCAACTTTTTGGGGCTGTTTTACAAAATTTTCACAACAAGCTATTTGTTTTTTTATCCTTTAATTCGCTTAATTGTCGCTCCTATTTTACGGAATTTTTTCTCCAATGCTTCATAGCCTCTGTCGAGATGATAAATTCTGGAAATTTCCGTTTTTCCCTTAGCACAAAGCCCTGCCAAAACCAGTGCCGCACCTGCACGCAAATCCGAAACCATGACAGGAGCCCCCGACAATTCTTTCACGCCTTGTATATAAACTTGTCTTCCCTCTATTTTTAAGTTTGCCCCGAGCCTTTGCAGTTCGCATACATGTAAAAATCTGTTTTCAAAAACCGTTTCTTCGACTATGGAATTTCCTTTTACCAAACACATCAATGCCATCCATTGTGCCTGTACATCCGTCGGGAAACCGGGATAAATTTCAGTTTTTATATTTATGGGTTTTAATTCTTTTCCCTGTTTTACCGTAATAACATCGTCGGATGTTTTTATATCCGCTCCCGCTTCAATAAGCTTGTCAATTACTATTTGTAAATGTTCCGGAACCACATCCGTAAGAGTAACTTCCCCTTTTGTCATAACGGCAGCAATCATATAAGTGGCAGCCTCAATTCTGTCAGCTATAACATTATGTGTAAATCCGTGAAGGGTTTCAACTCCTTCAACGGTTATTATTTTGGTCCCGGCTCCGGAAATTTTGGCACCCATTTTTATCAGCACATTTGCCAAGTCCTGTATTTCGGGTTCTTTTGCCGCATTAATAATTCTGGTAGTTCCTTCTGCCAAAACGCTTGCCAGTAAAACATTTTCCGTCGCACCTACGCTTGCAAAACGAAACTCTATATCTGCACCTTTTAGCCTTCCGTCTGTGGTAATATTAATATAACCTTCTTTTAACTCTATCTTTGCTCCCATTTTTTTGAAAGCTTCAAGATGAATATCTATCGGTCTTGCACCTATCGAACAGCCTCCCGGAAGAGAAACGTTTACTTTTCCTAATCTTGCAATAAGCGGACCCATAACAAGTACGCTTGCTCTCATTTTTCTAACCAAGTCGTAAGGGGCTATATGGTTTAATTTTGACGAAGTTTCACAATTTACGGTGTTTGCTTTTCTTACGGTCTTTTTACCGATAAAGTTTAAAAAATCGACGGTAGTTTTAATGTCCGCCAATATAGGAACATTTTTTATTTTGCATTTATCGTCGGTAAGCAATGTTGCGAAAAGTATCGGCAGAGATGAGTTTTTTGAACCGGAAACTTTAATTGTTCCGGACAGTTTTTTCCCGCCGTTAATGATTATTTTATCCATTGGTATTCCTTTTAATTATAAATTAATAGAACTCTGTCTAACCCAGAATAATCTTTTATGATTTTTGTTGAAGCGAAATTTTTAAATAAGCTTTCGATTTCTCGTGATAAATCGGCGTTCAATTCTAAAAAAATTACTCCGTCATCGTTTAAATATTTTTTTGCATTTTCGGATATTTGTTTGTAAAAGTAAAGTCCGTTGTCATCTGCGGTAAGTGCAAGTTTCGGTTCAAAATATAATTCTTTTTCCAGCTTTTTATATTCTTCTTCCGTAACGTAAGGAGGATTGGACGCTATTATATCAAATTTTTCATTAATATTGCCAAAAATATCACTCTTTATAAATTTTATTCTGTCGGAAACATTGTTGCTCTCGGCATTTTCCTTTGCAATATTTAAAGCTTTTTCGCTTATATCCGATGCAATTAATGATACATCTTTGTTGTATGCTGCTACCGATACGGCGATACATCCCGAACCTGTACACAAATCAAGAACTTTTTTACGGTTGTTTTTATTTATGAAATCATTTACCAGTTCAACCAAAATTTCCGTATCTTGTCGCGGTATTAATACGTCGGGCGATACTTTATATTTTAAACCCATAAATTCGGTGTTGCCCGTTATGTATGCTGTGGGCTTTCTTTGTGTTCTTTGTTCCAAATAATTTTTGTACAGGGTATATTGCCCGTTTGTGATAATCTGTTCTCTTACCGTCGGCAAAATTTTCCTTTCTATATTTAAAACATCACATAACATAATTTCGGCATCGAGTTTCGCTTCGGTTATATTGTGTGATGTTAAAAGTTCTTCCGCCTGTTTTAATACGGTAAAAATATTATATGTCGGCATTTTTTAACTTTTCTTCATTTTCACAGGATATCAGTTTTTCTATAAGTTCGTTCAAGTCTCCGTCCATAACTTCGGTAATATTGTATACGCTGAACCCTATTCTGTGGTCTGTAATTCTGTTTTGAGGAAAATTATAAGTTCTTATTTTTTCGGATCTGTCGCCGGAACCTACCTGCTGTTTCCTGTCTCCGGAAATTTTCTTTTCCTGCTCGAGCATTTTCTCTTCATAAAGTTTTGCTCTTAATACTTTCATGGCTTTGGCTTTATTTTTTATCTGGCTTCTTTCGTCCTGGCAAGATACAACAAGTCCCGTCGGTAAATAAGTTATTCTTATAGCTGAATCCGTTTTGTTGACGTGCTGTCCGCCTGCACCGCTGGATCTGTAAGTGTCTATTCTTAAATCTTCCGGTTTTATTTCCACATCTACTTCTTCGGCTTCGGGAAGAACGGCTACAGTTATTGCCGATGTATGGACTCTGCCCGAGGCTTCAGTTTCTGGAACTCTCTGAACTCTGTGTGTGCCCCTTTCAAATTTAAAATATTTCCAAACTTTGTTTCCCGATACCGAGAAAACAACTTCTTTGTATCCGCCAAGACCGGTAGGATTGCTGTCGATAATTTCATGTTTCCAGCCGTTTCTTTCCGCAAATCTTGTATATGCTCTAAAAAGATCTCCCGCAAAAAGTGCAGCTTCTTCACCGCCTGTTCCCGCTCTTATTTCCACGATAATATCTCTGTCTTCGTGAGGGTCCGGCGGAATAAGCATTAATCTTATTTCATTTTCCATTGCTTGTTGTTTTGCAACGACGTCATCATATTCGGCAAATGCCATTTCTTTCATTTCTTTATCGTCGGAATTTTTTAATTCTTCAAGTCCTTTAATGTCTTCAAGAAGCTTAAAATATTCTTTTGCTTTTTCAACAATAGGTCCTAAATAAGAATGTTCTTTAGAAATCTTTTTATATTCTTCCTGATTGGAAATGATATTTGCATCTCCGAGCTTTTTTTCAATATCTTCAAATTTAACAATTATCTCTTGCAACTTTTCTTTCATTGTTTTATATCCCTTCAATCTTTCAACTTTTTATTCGTTTAAATACCGTAGGCAAAAAAATATGACAGGAAATCATAATTGCTAAAATGATATTCCTGTCAGTATTTTAAAAATGTTTATTTTTCTTTTTTAGCTGCGTCTTTCTTTACATCTTTTTTAACTTCTTTTTTTGCTCTTTTCGGAGTAGATGTTAAAAGCTTCGAAACTTTTTTCGGTGTAGAAACTTTCTTCTCTTTTTTCTTTCTTACAACCGTCTTTCCCTCTGTAGCGATAAATCTCTTCTGGAATTTTTCTACTCTACCTGCGGAGTCGATAAGTTTCTGTTTTCCTGTGAAGAACGGATGGCAGTTGGAACAAATTTCCAATTTTATTACCGGCTTTGTTGATCTTGTTTTAAATGTATAACCGCAAGCACAAGTTACCGTTGATTCTACATATTTCGGATGGATTCCTTCTTTCATTTTCTTTTAGCTCCTGTTTTGTTAGTAATTTATTCGTGTATTATGCAATTTTTTAAACAATTTGTCAATAAGAAAATTACTTATAATTTTATATTGCTACGATAATATTTATTTAATGTTTGAATAAATAAGCAACATTTTGCTTTTTTATCAACCGAAAATTTGCTATAATAACAGAATAGTATTTTTTTGGAGGAACAATGAGCTTATTTGCAGAAAATAAAAAGCAATATTTGTTTGTTATGGCTGTTGAATTTACCGTATTATCCTGTATGTATTGGCTGTTATTTAATTTCAAATTTTCATCTTTTCTTGTTTATATTTTATGTACGGTATTTTATTTTACAATGTACGGAGTTTGGATAAAAATTTTTGAACGGAAAGAACATTTGTTGTTTCATCCCATTGAAAAATTTTTTGTGACCGGAATTGTATTTTTATCTTTTGTTCTTGCCGTTAATGCATACATAAATCCGATAATATTTCCGGAAATGTTCTGTGTTTACGTAATAATATTCCTTATCTTTATTTCTTATTATTTGTTCAGACTCAAAAAACAAAAAAAATCCTCTGTTTCTTTAAAACCGTTTTCTTCCGAATTAAAATTGTTGACCGTTATGTGCGGAATATTTTTACTTTTTGATTTAATTGTTTTTGTGTCCGGAAGTTTAAATCTTCAATTAATTTTGTATTTGCCGTTTTTATTTTTAATACTTTCTTTTATTGTTTGTGTTTATAAAAAATATTTTAAATTTAATTCTTTTTCTTCGTTAATTTTGTTTTTAAATGTTTATATAACGGCAACATTGATGTTGGTTTTAAATTTTATAAGTTTTAATTTTTTCTCTTTTACGGTAATGATTCACTTTATTATTTTTGCCGCTGCGGTTTTTGTAATGATAATAAACTCTGTGGAAACGGAAGATAACGGACCGCTTTACGATATGAAAATAGTGGCATTAATTTTTTTAAACATCATATTAATATTTGTTGCTTTAAATAATTTGCCGACACAAATTCCGGATATTTTTGCAAGTTATTTGCATTTTGTCTCGATAATAATTATAAGTTTCTTGAGTTGGAAAAATTATAAAATTTTATAAATTATAAATTTTTACTTTTTTATAAATAAAAAATTTGCTATAATATTAAGAGTTGTAAAATTATCTTTAAATATAATCGTTCCCGATTTTCGGAGGAAAATATGAATATGTTTGCAGAAACAAAAAAGAATTATTTTGTTGTTATGATTATCGGCTTGCTTGTGCTGTCAGGGCTTTATTGGGCATTTTTTAGTTTTACGTTCTCTTCCGTGTTAATATATTGTTTGGCATTTGTTTTTTGTATTACAATGTGCAGAGTGTGGCTTAAACTTTTTGAACATAACAGGCATTTGGTCTTTTTCCCGATGGAACGTTTTATTATCATAAATTTGATGATATTATCTTTTGTACTTACCGTCAATTCAAACAGAACCTTGAATCCTCTATTGATTACGGATTTGACTTGTGCGTACGGAGTAATGTTTTTTCTGTTCCTCTTTTGGTATGCTTTCAGAATACAAAAACAGGAGAAAGCTTCCGTAGAGGCAGCAGAATATAATTTTACTACCAAAATATTAACGGCTATGAGCGTAGTGTTTTTACTTTCGGATTTAATAGTTTCTTTTTTTGGAGAAATCAGCGTTCAGTTCGTTTTATATACGCCGCTTTTGTTTTTGATTTTTGCTTTTGTGATTTCCGTTTCTTTGAAATTTTTTAAGCTTAGCTCCGTCTTATCTTTAATTTTGTTTTCCAATATTTATATAATATCGTTGTTTCTGCTTGTTTTAAACGGTATAAATTATAATTTTTTCCCTTTTGTCGTGATACTTCATTTTATACTTTTTTCTTCAACGGTATTTATGATAAGAGCAAATTCCGTTGAAAACAATAAAGATTTTGATTTCTTGTACGGTCTTGAAAATATGGCTTTGGTATTTTTAAATATTGTATTGATATTTATTTCTTTGAATAATTTTTTGTATATAAATATGCACGGTATTTTTACAAAATATTTATATGTCGTATCGTTCCTTCTTTTTGTTTACTTAGCTCAAAAGAATTATAAATTGTCATAATTTAAGCTTGAGGTATGATATTTTGGCTTCTCTAAAACATAAAATAATAAAAGTTAAAGCTGAAAAGATAGTCTTTCCCGGGAATGTTTTGTGCAGATGCGAAGACGGTGTGGCTCTTTTCACGGAAGGGTTGCTTCCCGACGAAGAAGCCGAAGTTTTTGTTACCCGAGATAAAAAATCTTTCAGAGAAGCCAAACTTGAGAAACTTTTAATCAACTCCCCTTTAAGAAAAACATCGGAATGTCCGTCTTTCGGAAAATGCGGCGGATGTTCTTTCCAGCATACCGATTACGTAAATCAAATAAAATTCAAAACGGATTGTGTTAAAGAACTTTTAAATTTTACGAATATTGAAATACCGCAGGCAAAACAAAGCCCCGTTCAATGGAATTACAGAAACAAGATGGAGTTTAGCTTCTATAACAATGTACAATGTACAATGTATAATGTACAATCAACGATAAACAACAAAACGCCACAGCCTCCGGCCCCCGGTTCTCGGTACTCGACTGCTATTTTAAACTCTTCAGCTGTTTCTTTGGGTTTGCATTGTAAAGGAAGTTTTTATAAATATTCTGAAATTCCCCCCTGTTTTATTGCCGATGAAAATATTATGAAAGCAGCGGAAATTGTAAAAGAGTTTGCAATTAAAACAGGTTTGAAAGCATACAATAACAAAACTCACGAAGGTTTTTTCAGACATCTTGTTTTAAGAAAAGGTGTAAATACCGGTGATTTGCTTGTAAATATTGTTACAAATAAACAGGAAAATATAAATAAAATTTTCTTTGACGGAGTTGTAAAAGAATTATCAACTTTTTGCTCAAGCATTTATTGGACGGAAAATTCAAAGTTTTCCGATGCTGTTAATGCCGAAAAGATAACTCTGCTCTACGGTAATGAAAATATCACGGAAACTTTAACGGTCGCAGAAAATAAATTTAAATTTTCCGTTGCTCCGTTCTCTTTTTTTCAGACAAATACAAAAGCAACAGAAGTTTTGTATAATACTGTAATAGAGTTACTACAGCCTGATAAACAAGATACATTGCTTGATATGTATTGCGGAACGGGGGCGATAGGAATATGTTTGTCTCCGCACGTTAAATCGGTCGTAGGCGTGGAACAGGTTGAAGCTTCCATTGAAAGTGCAAAATATAATGCAAAGATAAATAATATTGAGAATATTGAATTTTTTGCACAACCGGCGGAAAAATGGGTAAAAAACAATACTAAAAAATTTGATGCCGTTATTGTTGACCCGCCGCGAGCAGGTTTGATGGAACCCGTAATAGAACATCTTTTATTTTTAAACGCTAAAAAGATAGTTTATGTGTCCTGTAATCCGTCAACACTTGCACGAGATTTAAAACTTATCACTAAAGACGGAAAATATAAAATTATAAAAGTTTGTCCTGTAGATATGTTCCCTCAAACCTATCACATTGAGACTGTTGTGTTGTTAACTATTAAATAAACTTTTATGCCATTTTTAAAAATTTTATAAGTAAAAACGAGCAGAGAACTTTTTTCTCTGCCCGTTTTTTTATAATCTTGTGCTGGCATCTTCTTTAAAATATTCAAAACCCAATGTCACATTATATTTAAAACCTAATCTTGTTTTTTCATCACCCTTTACTTCTTCAGGCTTTTTAACATAAGCATAGAAACCGATTTTATTAAAATTTGAAGATGGATTAGAGTCTGAATAAAAAACAGTGAAATATTTATTTCCCCTTGCATCTATTCCCAATTCAGGATAACAGCAAGACCAATCGTAGTCCATATTGTTCGGTGACCAATAAAAATGTCCGTGTTCGGAATAATAGGCTTTTTGTGCAGAAAGAATTGTTCCCAATAAAGCGTAACCCTCTGCCATTTTTGCTTTATCCACATACCCTCTATAAATAGGTACCGATATTACCGACAAAATGATAACGATAGCAATCGTTATTACCAACTCTACTAAGGTGAAACCTTTTAATTTTTTCATAACACTCCTCCTTGTTTGTTTTTTCCCGCGTTGCAGTTGGGCGGGAATCTATAGTTTTTTAACTTCTTTTTTTTATATTTATTTTCCCCGATTAACGACGGATATCTCACTCTTCATTATACTACGTGTTATTTGCGGTTCGAGACGCCATAAATGTCAATTTCGTAGCTGATACTGTTATGCGTTTTTTAAAAAATTTGCTATTAGTAAATTTATTTGCTATAATAAGCCGAGGGACAAGAACTTTTTTTGTTCATCTTTTTTTCAGATTAAGGCTATGTTTTAATCTGTTTGTCAAGCTAATGCTATGTGTTAGCCTGCTCGGCTTAAAATGTTTGTTAAACGAAATTTTAAAATCAAAAGATTTTAAAATAAAATTATAATAATATTATATAATCTTATGATTTTAAAGTCAAGGGAATTTTGTATGATGTTAGGAGTTTTATTATGAAAAAAGAAAAAACTTTTTTTGCAAAACAACTGAAAAAAATTATGTCGGAAAAAGATATTACTCAACAAAAACTTGGCGAAAAACTTAATGTTTCTCAAACAATGGTTAGTCAGTGGTTAAGAGGTTTAAGATATCCGACGTTAAATTCCTTACAAAAAATCTCAAAAGCATTGGATGTTCCGACGGCATATTTCTTAGAGGAAAGTTCTATAAATAAAGAAAGTATTTTAGTTCAAAATATAAAAGAAATAAAGGAGCAACTTAGATTTAATGAAGAAAAAATGAAAAGATTTGAAACTGAACTTGAATTATTAAAAATAAAGATTGATAAAAATTTTAATCTGTCAAAATAATTTGTTGTCAATATATAAAAAATAATGTTTTTGTATTGCAATTCATAAACTTCAATAAACATCAGCCTCTTCTTTCCTATATATTATTATAATTCATCATAGCATTTCAGCATCATATAAATTTACAATTTAAATTTTATAATGTATAATTAATGGCAGATGTAATGTTTACAAGGTTTAATATATAAATATGAAAAAGATTTTAAAAAATTCATCAATAGTTTTAGGTTTGATTATATTGATATACGGTTTATTTTTTGCCGACAGTTGGATAAAAGGTAATTTTCATATAATAACAAATAATCAGGCTTATCGCAGTCGCCAACTGGATAAACAATTATTAAAATATTATATTACAAAATATAACATTAAAAGTATTATCAATTTACGTGGAGAAGAAAAAGGTGCGGATTGGTATGATGATGAAATGTATGTAAGTTCTATTTATAACGTTTTTCATTATGATTTGGATTTGCCTATGGATAAAATGCCTAAAGACAAAGATATGCAAACTTTACTTGATATTTTTAAAACTGCACCGAGACCCGTATTAATACATTGTTTGGGCGGTTCGGACAGAACGGGGCTTGCTTCAACTTTATGGAAAATACTTATTGATAAAGAAAATAAATGTAAAGCTTCAAGGCACATGTTATTTTATTACGGACACATGCCTTTTGGCAAAGCAAGAGTATTGGATAAGTGGCTTGATGAACACGAAATTATGGATGGAGAAGTAATAAAGGTAGATTTGTTATGAATAAAATGTCTGCAGTAGTATTTATATTGGATAAATTGGATTCGGGAGCTGTAACGACAAAAGAGCTTGCCGAAGAAATGAATGTTTCTGCCGAATCGGTTCAAGAATACTTAAAAGAAATAGAAACAGCCGCTTTTCCTATTTGCAATCCCGAAAAAGGGATGTACGCTTTTGCCGAAAATTTTTCTTTAAATAAAATGCAGTTGTCAGGTACGGATGCAGGGTTGCTGGTTCTTTTTAATTCGTTTGTTGAATCTTTAAATAATAAAAAATTTGATGAAAGTCTTTCCAATTTAAGAAAGAGAATTTTACAGGAAAATACGGATAATCCGTTTTATGTTAAAATTCAAAAAGGTCAACAATACGAAGTAAACGGAACTACAAAAATTATTGAAACGGCAATAAAAGAACGCTATTTTATTTCCATAGAATCCAACAAAAAAAATACAATAAAATGTTTAAAACCGATAAAAATTGCCTATTACGAGGGATTTTGGTATTTAATATGCCTGCTTGGGAAAAAGAATAAGATTTTAAAGTATAATATTTCCAATATCAAAAGTGTCACGGTAACCGATAAACAGTTTGAATATACAAAAGATATTGAGAATATATTAAAGGAAAGTGTGTCTATTTGGTTCGAACAGGAACGAAATATGAATGTAAAACTTTCGATTGATAAAAAAGTTGCAAAATATTTTAAGATGAGGCAGTTTTTTCCTCTTCAGCAGGTTGTGGAAGAAACGGAAGACGGAACTTTGATTTTGGAATGTAAAGTGTCGAAAAAAGAAGAGGTTATGCCGACGGTATTTCAGTGGTTGCCGTATATCAGAGTGTTAGAACCAAAATTAATTGACAAAAAAGTTAAAGAAGTAATGAGTAAATATCTTGAAGAATAATATCTGTGTTTCTTTGTTAATTTTCATCTTGTTTGAAAATGCCGAAAAGCAAACTTAAGATTATGGCAGTAAAAGTTGATAAAATCATTCCCTTAATTGTAACGGAACCTATGGTAAAAGAAGCTCCGCTTACACCTATTCCCAAAACAACGGAAGTAAGTAAAAGATTTTTCGGATTATTATAATCTACTTTTTTTTCGACGAGAATTCTTATACCCGATACTGCTATTACTCCGAACAACAAAAGAGTAATTCCCCCCATAACTGCAGATGGAATACTTTGAATTATTGCGGTGAGTTTTCCCGAAAAAGAGAGAATTATAGCAAAAATCGCAGCTCCCATCAAAACAGAAGCTCTAAAAACTTTTGTTATTGCTATTACACCTATATTTTCTCCGTAAGTTGTATTAGGTGTAGAACCGAAAAATCCCGATATAATTGTAGATAGTCCGTTGCCGAAAATTGAACGGGCAAGACCGGGATCTTTCATAAGGTCTTTGCCCATAATATTCCCTATAACTATAAAATGTCCCACATGTTCTGCAATAAGAACAAATGCTATAGGAAGCATTATGAGAACGGCATCCATATTAAATTGAGGGGTATAAAGCGTAGGAAGAGCGAACCAAGAGGCTTCTTTTACGGGAGAGAAATCTACCATTCCTAAGAAAAAAGAAAGAATATATCCGAATATAATCGATAAAAGAATTGATATTACCGATAAAAAACTTTTAAAGACAACAGTTGCCATAATGGCAAAAGTAAGTGTTGCAAATGATACAAAAATAGTTTTACCGTTGAATATTTCATTTGTGACCCCCGCCATGTTTGCTGCAACAGGCATCAGTTCTAACCCTATAACGGTAACTATTGCCCCCATTGCTGCCGGAGGAAAAATAATATCTATCCATTTTGTTCCTACAAAATGTATTAAAAGAGCGATAAGACAAAATAGAAGACCTACAACGATAAATCCGCCAAGAGCTGTTTCATAGTTATATTTACTCATAACAATAAATACAGGTGATATAAATGCAACACTTGAACCTAAAAAAGCAGGAACTTTTCCCTTGCATATATAAATATATAAAAGAGTTCCTATCCCGTTAAAAAATAAAACAGTTGCAGGATTTATTTTAAATAAAAAGGGAATTACCACCGTCGCCGAAAACATTGCAAACAGATGTTGCAAACTCAATGGAATAGTTTTTAATATTTGCAGTTTCTGCTTATTGGTTATCATTGACCTCTCCACATACATAATTAAAATAGCAATTATAGAATTCGTCTTTTTATCTTTCGGTTTTAAAAGTATAACATATTTCTTTTTTTACTTCAATGGACAAAATAAAAAAAGGAACCTGATTTTTATTCAAGTTCCTTTTTTATAGTATTATTTTTTATAATGAATTTTTTGATTCAAAATCTTTCATGAAAGCTACTAATTTTTGAACACCTTCAATCGGCATTGCATTATAAATAGAAGCTCTCATTCCGCCTACGGTTCTGTGACCTTTAAGGCTTGTTAAACCTTCTGCCGTAGCTTCTTTTATAAATTTAGCTTCCATTTCTTCATTGCCGATTACGAAAGGAACATTCATTAAAGATCTGTCTTCTTTTACAACAGTTCCTTTAAACAATTTGCTGGAATCCAAGAAATCGTAAAGAACTTTTGCTTTTGCTTCGTTCAGCTCTTTCATTTTTGTAAGACCGCCGAGTTTCTTAATCCATTTGAATACCAAACCGCAAATATAAATACCGTATGTCGGAGGTGTATTGTATAAAGAACCGTTATCGGTTTGAATTTTCCAGTTCATCATCGTCGGTGTGTTAGCAATAGCAGGACCTTCACCGATTAAATCCTCTCTGATAATTAAAATCTGAACACCGGAAGGACCGACATTCTTCTGAACTCCGCCGTACATTACACCGTATTTTGTAATATCTACGGGTTCGGATAAGAAACAGGAAGAAACATCCGATACTAACGGCTTTCCTTTTGTGTTAGGGAGTTTTTTGTATTTTGTTCCGTAAATTGTATTGTTTTCACAAATATAAACATAGTCTGCGTTTTCGCTTATAGGCAAGTCCGAACAATCCGGAATATAAGAGAATGTTTTATCTTCGGAAGATGCAATTTTATTTGCTTTTCCGTATTTCTGTGCTTCCTGAAAAGCTTTCTTTGCCCATTGTCCGGTAACGATATAATCCGCAACACCGTTTCTCATTAAATTCATCGGAACAGATGCAAATTGTAATGAGCATCCGCCTTGAGCAAAGAGAACTTTATAATTTGCGGGAATATTTAATAATTCTCGTAAATCTGCTTCCGCTTCATCAATAATTGCCTGATATGTTTTTGAACGATGACTCATTTCCATAACAGACATTCCCGAACCTTTGTAATTCAACATTTCGTCTGCTGCTTGCTGTAATACTTCTACAGGTAATACCGCAGGACCTGCAGAAAAGTTGTAAACTCTTTCCATTTTAATTTTTTTCTCCTTATAAAAATAAATTTACAGATTTTATTTAAATCAATATTTTATAAAAAATAAAAAAAAATATAAAGAAAAAAATG
>CALGGE010000027.1 GCA_937916125.1 uncultured Elusimicrobia bacterium
TTGTTATCGTTGGTATCTTGTCAATTGTTGCAGTGCCTGTTTACAAAGGTTACACCAAAAAAGCTATGGGAACGGAAGCTAAATCATTGCTCGGTTCAATAGCAACGGCAGAAAGAGTTTATTTTGCGGAATGGAATGAGTACTTCCCTGTAGCCGATGCTGATCTGGGAACGGCTCCCAATACTTTTAAAACGTTGGATGTTGATGCAAGAAATAATAAATATTTCACGGGTTATACTGTTGATGTTACCGGCGAGGACGACACTGCGGTATTTACGGCAACCGTTACGGGTAATGGTAATGGAGGAGCAAAAAATATTGTAATGAAGCTTGTAAATGGTTCAACGGGTGCACCTACATTGACTGAAGATTACGGTACAAATTAATTTTTAAAAATTTTAGACCTAAGGGCGTCAGGCTCTTAGGTCTTTTTTTATTGCCTTATGATTTTTTTTATGGTATAATAATTCACTTAATTGTAAGGAGGTATGGAAATGTTAGTTTACAACAAAAACAAAAAAATGCTTGAACCGGAAGAATATAAATTCGAACTTCAGGATGTTAAAGAACCGAATTTATTAAGAGAAACTTTTTCATACAGAGATATTCCTAAAATTGCTTTCAATAATACCGTCGTTCCAATGAATCCTCCGGAAAATATCTGGATGACCGATACCACATTCAGGGACGGACAGCAGGCATTTCCTCCTTTTACCGTGGAGCAGATTTCCAAATTGTTCGATTTAATGCACGAGCTGGGCGGTCCCAACGGTATGATAAGACAGACGGAGTTTTTTCTGTATTCCGACAAAGATAAAAAGGCAGTCAGAAAATGTCAGGAGAAAGGTTACGATTTTCCGATAATTACTTCCTGGATAAGGGCAAACAAAAACGATTTCAAACTCGTTAAAGAAATGGGAATAAAAGAAACGGGAATTTTAACTTCCTGTTCCGACTACCATATATTTTTAAAATTGAAAAAAACAAGAAGACAGGCATTGGATATGTATCTTGATATCGTTAAGGCTGCACTTGATGAGGGTATTACGCCGAGGTGTCACTTTGAAGATATTACAAGAGCGGATTTCTATGGTTTTGTTATTCCTTTTGCAAAGGAGCTTATGAAACTTTCAAAGGAAGCTAAAATTCCCGTAAAAATAAGAGCCTGCGATACTTTAGGGTTCGGTGTGGCATATCCCGGTGTGGCTTTGCCCAGAAATATCAACGGTATAATGTACGGGTTAACGCACCATGCGGGCGTCCCTTCGGAATGGTTGGAATGGCACGGTCATAACGATTTTTACAGAGCGTTGACCAATTCCACTTTTGCATGGCTTTACGGATGTTCGGGAATAAACGGAACGCTTTTGGGAATAGGCGAAAGAACGGGCAACACGCCCATAGAAGCATTGGCTATAGAATATGTGGCTTTTAGAGGAGAGCACAACGGTATGAATTTGCCGATTATTACGGAAATTGCGGACTATTTCAGAAAAGAATTGAAATATGATATTCCCAATATGCAGCCGTTTGTAGGTGCACATTTTAACAGCACTCGTGCGGGAATACATGCCGACGGTTTGCTTAAGGAACAGGAAATTTATAACGTTTTCGATACCGACGCCATACTTAACAGACCTCCCGAAGTTGCAATTACCGACAGAGCAGGGCTGGCAGGTATAGCTTATTGGATAAATACGCAGCACCCGAAGTTTAAAGACAGCGAGGAAAAAATTGATAAGACTCATCCAGGTGTGGCAAAAATAAAAGAATATATTGACGAGCAGTTCTCGACGGACAGAGTTAATCCTTTAACGAAAGACGAAATGATGACATTGGTGGCAAAATACATAAGTTAACGACGGAAGAACGGAAAAATTGTAAAGCAAATTTCAGCTTAAATTAAAAATGGAGTTGCATACTATGAATTTGGCAAGAAAAATTATTGAAAAACATTTAGTCTCAGGCACGATGGAAGCAGGCAAAGAAATAGCCTTAAGAATTGATCAAACATTAACGCAGGATGCCACGGGAACTATGGCATATCTTCAGTTTGAGGCAATGAATGTTCCTAAAGTAAAAACGGAAATATCCGTAAGTTATGTGGATCATAATACTTTGCAATCCGGCTTCGAAAATGCCGATGATCATAAATTTTTGCAGACTATAGCAAATAAGCACGGAATAATATTTTCTCCCGCGGGGAACGGTATTTGCCATCAGGTTCATTTGGAAAGGTTCGGTATTCCCGGAAAAACTTTAATAGGTTCCGATTCCCACACGCCTACCGGCGGAGGAATAGGAATGCTTGCTTTCGGTGCGGGCGGACTGGATGTTGCCTGTGCTATGGCAGGGCAGCCTTTTTATATCACTATGCCAAAAATTGTTAAAGTAAATTTAACCGGAAAACTCAGAGACTGGGTAAGTGCAAAAGATATAATTCTTGAACTTTTAAGACTTTTGTCCGTTAAGGGCGGAAGAGGCAAAATATTTGAGTTTGCAGGCGAAGGCGTAAAAACTTTGTCCGTTCCGGAAAGAGCAACCATAACAAATATGGGAACGGAACTCGGTGCAACTACCACGATATTCCCGTCCGACGAAATAACAAAAGATTTTCTGAAAAGACAGAACAGGGAAAAAGACTGGACCGAAATGATTGCCGATTGCGATGCCGAATACGACGAGGAAATAAATATAGACTTGAATACTTTGGAGCCGTTAATTGCCATGCCGCACAGCCCCGACAACGTAAAGAAAGTTAAAGATTTGAAAGGAACAAAAGTTGATCAGGTTTGTATCGGGTCATGCACAAACTCTTCTTATGCTGATATGATGTTATGTGCCGAAACTTTAAAAGACAAAAAAATAAATAAAAATACAAGTCTCACGATATCGCCGGGTTCAAGACAGGTATTTTCAATGCTTGCGGAATCGGGAAAACTTTTTAATATCATAAATGCCGGTGCAAGAATATTGGAATGTGCCTGCGGTCCGTGTATCGGTATGGGACAGGCTCCCAAAACTAAAGCAGTTTCTTTAAGAACATTTAACAGAAATTTTGAAGGAAGAAGCGGAACTAAAGATGCACAGGTTTATTTGTGTTCGCCTGAGGTTGCACTTGCCGCGGCGTTAACGGGTGAAATTACCGATCCTACGGCATTGTTCGGTGCAAAACCTAAAATAAATCTTCCCGATCATTTTTATATTAATGACGACCATTTTCAGAAACCGACAAATGACGGCGAAATTGTTCGCGGTCCGAATATAAAGCCCTTACCTAAGTTTGAGCCTATGCCGGACAGCATATCCGCAGATGTCGTTTTGAAAGTCGGCGATAATATTTCTACCGATCATATTCTTCCCGCAGGAGCAAAGATTCTTCCGTTAAGGTCTAATCTTCCCGCTATATCGGAACATACTTTCGGTGCGGTTGACAAAGATTTTGTCGCAAGAGCAAAATCCGTTAAAAACGGTGTTATCGTCGGTGCGGAAAATTACGGACAAGGTTCTTCCAGAGAACATGCCGCACTTGCTCCGAGATATTTGGGAATAAAGTTTGTTATAACAAAATCTTTTGCCAGAATACATTTGGCAAATTTAATAAATTTCGGTATTATTCCTTTAACTTTTGACAATCCTTCCGACTACGAATTGATAAAGTTGACGGATAAAATTGAATTTAATGATATAAAAAATATAATTAAAGAGAATAAAGATTTGATAATTACCGTCAACGGCAAGAACATAAAATTAAATTATTCTTTTACTCAAAGGCAGAAAGATATTCTTTTTGCAGGCGGTCTTTTGAATTGGATAAAAATTGCCGGAGGCAATTTTTAGAAGATTTGATGATTAGAAGATTGAAGATCGGCAACGACCTTTGTCGTTAAGAATATAAGGAGTAAAAATATGGATATATCAGAAATAAGACAAATAGTGGAGAAAAAAGTTTCGATTGCTAAGATTGCTTCTCACGGTTTGGGATTGTTAGACTTTAAACAGAGAAACGCAATTTTGTTGTCTATGGCTGACGCACTTGAAAAAAACGTTAAAGAAATAAAATTTCATAACGACATAGACGTTGAAACGGCAAAAGCTTCCGGGCTTAATTCCGCCTTAATTGACAGGCTTACGCTTACCGACGGCAGAATTAAAGCCATGATTGACGGCGTAAGAAGTATCGTTAATCAACAGGATCCCGTCGGAGAAATTCTTGAAGAAAGAAAAATTGACGGTATGGATATACAAAAAACAAGAGTTCCTCTCGGAACAATTGCAATGATATACGAGTCCAGACCGAATGTTACCGTTGACGCCGCAGCACTCTGTATCAAGTCGGGAAATGCGGTTATTTTAAGAGGCGGTTCGGAAGCAATAAACTCAAATAAAATTCTTGCGAAAATTATTTCTTCCGCGGGAGAAGCCGCAGGTATGCCGGTAGGTGCAATTACTTTTATCGATATAACTGACAGAGCCGCAATATCGGAAATGATAAAACTTGATAATTTTATAGATTTGTTAATTCCTCGAGGGAGTTCGGCAATGGTGGACTATATAAAACATAATACTACCATACCGGTATTATCTCACGGAAGCGGTCTGTGCCATACGTATATAGATAAATTCGCAAATATCGATATGGCGATAAAAATTTCCGTCAATGCCAAAGTTCAAAGACCGGGAGTTTGCAATGCTACGGAAACATTGCTTGTTCACAGAGATATTGCAGCCGATTTTCTTCCGAAAGTTTGTAAAGAATATTTTGATAACGCGGTAGAAGTAAGAGGCTGTAAACTTACCAAGGAAATCGTTCCGGAAGTAAAAACCGCAACGGAAGACGATTGGGCGACGGAATATTTGGATAAAATTATCTCGATAAAAGTTGTTAATTCCATAGAAGATGCGATTAACCACATAAACAGATACGGTTCAAAGCATTCCGAATCCATAATTACCGACGATAAAAAACGTGCCGAAAAGTTTTTGAAAGAAGTTGACAGTGCCGCTGTATTTCATAATGCTTCCACAAGGTTGCACGACGGGGGAGTTTTCGGACTCGGTGCGGAAATGGGAATTTCAACCGGTAAAATGCATGCCAGAGGGGCAATGGGAGCAAGAGAGCTGACTACGACAAAGTTTGTTGTTCGTGGTTCGGGGAATATTAGAAATTAATGTATAATGTATAATGTACAATGTACAATGAACGACGAAACGACAACGGCAACGACAACGGCAAACGGCAACAGCGAGATGCTTCGATAAACTCAGCATGACAGAACGACAGTTGAATAGTTGAAGAGTTGAATAGTTTAACGGCAACGGCAACGACGAGACGGCAATGTACAATGTATGATGTACAATGTACAATGAACGACGAGATGCTTCGATAAGCTCAGCATGACAGACAGGACGGCAATGTACAGTAAACGACAAATGAAGAAAATTTTTTTAGTAATATTCTTAATAGTTGTTTGTGCAGTTGTTTTTTCTTGTTTAATAAAATATAAACAGAAGAATTATAAAGAGTACTCTTTACTCAATAATAAAAATTACGAATATGTTTTTGCAATAATACGGAGTTCGGCGGAAAATAAAAAGAAAAATTATCTGTCGGACTTTTATTATGCCAAGAATAAAACGGATAAAGGCGATATTGAAAAATATAATAATTTGGTCCATCGCAATAAAAAAATAAATTCCGTAACAAGAGCCGAGATATATTATTCCCTCGGTAATATGTATATGAAAGATAACGACGTTGCCAATGCGGTTTATTGCTATAAGAAGGCCTTGTTTTTTGCTCCGTACGGTATGGAAACGAAATATAATATCAAGATTTTTGTTGATTTTGCGGAACGAATAAACGTACCCGAGAAGTTGTTGGAACACAATAATCAAAACAGCGTTAAGCAATTGCAATTGTTTTTCCGCGATAAAGAAATTTTAGACGATAAACAAATCGAGAATACAAAAACGGAATTAAAGAATATATATGCAAAAAATATAAAATTAAACGAAAATATTAAAGCTTTTACCGATAAAAACAGAGAGAATCTTAAAAAGGAAATTTTGTCTCTTGAAAAAGAAAAAGAATCGTTAGAGAAACAGCTGAAATCTTTAAAGGAAAAGACCGCAAAGCAGGAAATAGAGGAAATTCAAAATATCAAAAAAGAAATTTTAAAGTTCTCGCCGAATTTGTACAAAAGTTTTACCGAAGTTTTAACTTTTTGGAAAAAGTTGGAAAATCCGGTTATTAAAAGAGTTGTAAATAATTTTTCTGCGACGGAAACAAAAACCGTGCAGGATAAATATTTTGTTACGGATTTGTTCCTTCATAAAAAAAATATTTGGGAAAATTTACTTGCGGATTTTCAAAATATCGATAAACAAAAGTATAACGGCGTTATTGAAAGAAATATCAATTTTATAAATCATAAAAAAATAAATATTTTTAACGCGTTGAACGAAAAAGAAAAAAGTTTATTTAGTGAAATCGTCAAAACGGATAAAAAAGCAACGGAATTTTTTAACAGAAGAGCCAAACACCTTTTTGAGGAGAAAGATAATATTTCTTATCTTTTAAAAGACACATCGTCAAAAAAGAAAGAAATATATTCGGAACTCGGCAGAACAAAAGCGTCAAACGAACAAAAAAAGAAAAATCTTCAAAAAGAACTTGATAAAATTAAGGAAAAAGAAAAAGCTCTCCGTCAGGAATCTGCGGATTGCAGCAAAGATTTGGCGGAACTTGAAATAATACAGGATAACATATTGACGTATAACGAGATTAATTTGCTGGAAATAAAAAAACATATGCTTGAAGAACGTATAAATATATGCAAAAGTTTAAAAGATATTTGCGAATATGTAAAAATGTTTTATGAGAAACAGAAAGTTCTGTTAAACAAACGGCAGGATATACTGAAAAACACAAAAACTTTTGATTGTTCCGATTTGAAAAAATATAGTGAAAGTTCTGTTGTTTGTAACGAAAATTTCAATAATACGGTAACGGAACAAAAATATCTTTTTGAACTGAATAAACTGTTGTTGTCAAACTATAAGGGTATTCTTGCGGAAATCAATAGGAATATCGAAACCGACGATAATAATGAAAACGGAGAAATTTTAACCAAATTAAAAATCTTTACGGATAAAGAACTGAAAATTGCGGATGATAAAGAAAAAAGTTTAAATAAATCTTTTGAATATGATAAAATTTGTTCGGCACAGACGATAATGTCCGTCGAAAATTTGTCCGCCCGTAAAAAAATCGAAAAACTGAAAGGCGTTTTGGAAGAAAAAGAATTGATAAAGAATTTATTCCCCAAAAAACAGCCCGAACAAAATAAAGTAAAAAGTAAAAAATATCAGGAAAAAGTAATAGTTTCCAAAATGAAAAACTATGAAGTTAATACCGGAACGGTTAAGGAAGAAATAGAAGAAGTTGTTTCGGCATCACAAAAAGAAAAAAAGAAGAAAAACAAGAAAAAGAAATGAATACGTTGGCTATACTCGGCGGATCTTTCGACCCCGTACATAACGCACATATACAAATGGCAATCCGTGCCGAGCAGGAATTCGGTTTGGATAAAATTATTTTTGTTCCGGCATATAAACCGCCGCACAAAGATAAACTTTCGGCTTCCGCCGAAGACAGATATAATATGCTCGGATTCGCATTGGAAAAATATCCGAAGTTTGATATTGATATGTACGAATTGAATTTGAAGAGAGAAGTATTTTCTTATCAAATGCTTGATTATTTCAGGATAAAATATAATAATTATGATATTAAAATGATAATAGGAGCGGATTCTTTTAATCAGCTCGGTGCGTGGAGACAAGCGGAATATATTTGTAAAAATTACGGTTTTTATGTTTTGCAAAGACCGAATATCAAAATAAATAAAACAAGCCCGTATTATAAATATTGCAAATTTTCAAAATCCGTTATGTATGATATATCGTCAACGGAAATACGCGATATGGTAAAAAAAGGGCAGGATATAACGGATTTTGTCCCCGAAGAAATTGTTGATTATATAAGGAAAAATAAATTATATTTATGAAAAAAATATTTGATTATTTAAGCTCTCATCTGTCCGAAAAAAGGTATGCTCACACGCTTGCCGTCAACGAACTTGCAATAGAACTTGCAAAATATTATAATCTTGATATTTTCAAATGTTCCGTTGCGGCACTGTTGCACGATTGTGCAAAAAATATGACGCTTGAAGAAATGAAAAAATATATATCAAAAAATAAGTTGAAAATAAAAGATTACGATTTTATTGTTGAATATTTGCCTCAGGTGCTTCATTCTCATATAGGGGCAGATATTGCAAAAAAAGTTTTTAAAATAAAAGATAAAGATATTTTAAATGCGATAAAAAATCATACCGTAGGAAGAGTAGGAATGTCGGATTACGAAAAAATTCTTTTTTTGGCTGACGCTCTGTCTGCCGACAGAAAATATGACAAAAGTTTTGTTCCGGAGAATATATTATTCGGAAATTTGAACGAAGCCTTTAAGCTGGTGTTGCAAAATAAAATAAAATATGTCATGGAAAACGGTTCCGTTTTACATCCGGATGTCGTGAAAATTTGGAACGGCGAAACGATCAGTCGTTTCCGTGTGTCGTAATCGGAAATCCGTTGTGTAAAAATGCCGAAAATTTTTTCGGTTTATCGGCTAAAAATCACGAAGCGAATTTTAAAAAATGAAAAAAATTATTTTTATATTGATTATATTTATATTGTCATCCGTTTGTATTGAGGCTGTGTCGTTGCCGCATTGGAACAAATATAAGGAAATGAATATTCTGTATATTCTTGAAACTTCCGAGAGAGTTAATTTCTTTGCGGTAAGATATAATTCTTTCGATAAATTTATAAAAGTCTGTTTGATTGACGAAAATATTTCCGTTGTTTCGTCTTCAAAGAATAAAAAATTAAAACCTTTAAAAGATATTTTTTTTGAAACCGAATATGATAAACGCATACCGGTAGCCAAAACGGAAATAGAAAAAATATTTAATAATAAAATAAAATTTGACCGCTATATACTTTTCGACGATAAATTCCTTAATAAACTGGTGACTATTTTTTCCGATAAGAAAAATTTACGGGAAAATACGGAAATGTTGAGCATTATTTATTCCGATAATGACAGATACAATGCGGATATTGCCTCAATAAAAATCCTTAACGGTATTTACGGCAATATTAACAGATGGAATATAATATCGTTGTTGAAAAGTTTTTATAATAAAGATTTTGTTTTACGGACAAATTTCGGCTTAAAGGATTTGCTTCTTTCTTATGCAAGCATACTTAACGAGAACAAAACGTTTAAATATGCCGATGTTCCCGTGATAAACAAAAGAAATACTTTAAGGGTTGATACGGTCGGCGTTGAAAAAATTATAAATTTTCTTTTGTATGATAAATATAATTATGACAACGAAAAGTTAAGAATAGAAATTCTTAATACAACAGGTAAATCCCGTTTGGCGATAAAAGCCGCCGATAAATTGAGAGAGAACGGCTTTGATGTTTTTGATTGGGGTTCCGGAACGAGAAAATATAATTTTACCGTAATTTTTGATTTCGCCGACAATTACGGTAATGCCGCGGAAATAAAAAAGATTTTAAATTGCGGAGAAGTTATTTTTAAACCCGAAGAGAGAGAATATACGGATATTTCCGTTCAGCTGGGTAACGATTGTGTTATTTACGATAAGCTGGACAGAACAATTTACAAATGAGGCGTTTTTTGGTAAAATATCAAAATGTTTAATTAATATAAACGGAGATAAATAATGAAGAATTTATGGTTTTACGACGAAAAAGGACAGTGTACGGTAAAAGATGCAAGAAGTTTAAAGCAACCTTTAATTCACATGATAGCAAACAGTCCGAAATATTTTTCTATATGTGATAATTTTTTAAGAGGTTTTTCGGGCTTTGATTATACAAGAATGTTCGGAGAGTTCGACGGACCGAATTTCCCGAAAGGACAGGCAAGATTTATCTGGATAAGAGACGGCAAACAAACGTGGCTTGTCAACAATTATGATTTGACTGATAAAGAAACTTCAAACCCGAAATATGAAATGGGACTCGGTTATGTAAATTTTTACGGCTCGTCGAAAAATTTGTCCCTTGACGTTAAAACCACAATATTTGTCCCTCTTGAGGAAATGGCGGAACTTTGGCTTGTCGGCATTACGAATAATTCCAAAAAAGATAAAGTTATAGATTTTATTCCGACCGTGCCTATATACGGCGGTAGCAGAGCCTATGTCGAATATCACAGAGATGTCGTCAGACTTTATAATAAGAGTGAAGTAAAAAACAACATAAAAATTCTTCCCGGTCTTGAATGGATAGAAGGTTCGACGGATTCAAGCAATATTTGTTATTTTATGAGTGCCGAAACCGCCACCGGTAAAAAAGGCAACAGGTTTTATTCCGACAGAGAAACTTTCTTAGGACCTAACAATATGTGGCTTAAGCCCGACGCAATTTTAAATGATATTGCTCCCAAAAAACAATGTTTCGGTAAAGAAGCGGTAGGTGCGATAGAATTTAAGAAAATAAAAATTCCCGCAGGTAAAACCGTAAATTTTGTCGTAATAAACGGTATAGCGTTTGACGGCAGTAAACAAGCCGACAAATTGATAAAAAAATATTCTTATAAAAATGCGGTAAAGGCTTTCGACGATTTAAATAAATATTGGCAGGAAAGAGCATCAAGAGTGCAGATTACTACGGCAAATAAGGAATTTGATAATTTATGGAACAATTGGTGGTGCTATCAGCTTTCAATGAGATATTGGTTTGGCAATACCGCTCATCCTCAAACGGATTACGGTTCCGACTTTGCCGGCTGGAGAGATTTTTGGCAGGATATGATGGCGGCAACCGTTATTGATCCGCAGGGGCTTGAAGAAAGAACAATGAAAACTCTTGAGGGGATCAGGCTTGACGGAACAAACGCCACGAGGTTTTTTGCCAGAACGAAAGAATTCGGCAGCGACGAAGTAAACGGTTTATGGTGCGACCATCCTTACTGGACGGCACAGACCGTTATGATACTTGCAAACTTTTTGGGCGATAAAAAGTTTCTCTTCAGAGACGGTATAGGCTACTTTAAAGATTGTTACCAAAACAGAGGAGAAACCAAAAACGATAAATGGCAGAAAGGATATATTGAAAACCAAAAAACATTGTCCGGCAAGAAATATACGGGAACGGTTATAGAGCATATGCTTGTACAGATTGAAACGATGTTTTATGACGTCGGCAACAATAATCTTTTAAAACAGAAAAGAGCGGACTGGAATGATGCCGTCGATCAGGTAAAGGGGGAAAATGTTACGTTTTCTTTTGCCCTTGCACAGAACTGTAACGAGATAGCCGATATGCTTGAAAAAACGGCAACGGAACTTAACATAAAAGAAATAGAAGTTTTTGCGGAACTTGCGTCGCTTATTCAGGATTTTGACGGGAAAACAAAAGATATTCCCGCCAAAACCAGACAGGAAATATTGAAAAAATATCTTGATAAAGTTAATAATGCCGTTTCCGGTAAGAAAGTAAAAATTAAAGTTTCAAAAATATTAAAAGATTTAAGAACAAAAGCCCAATTTGTTATTGATAATGCAAATAAAAAAGCTTGGAACGGGCATTATTACAGCGGTTACGTTTTTGCCGACGGTAAACCGGTTGATACCGTTTGGAATAAATCCGCATTGAATAAGAAAAATCCCACATCGGACGATTTTGAAATGATGTTGATGCCGCAGACGTGGTCTCTTGTTTCGGGCGGTGCAAAGAAAATAAATGCCGAACAAAAAGTAATTGATTCCGTATTAAAATATCTTTTTGATAAACAGGTCGGTGCATTAAAGCTTAATTATCCCGCCTATCAAAAATTTAACAAAACCATCGGAAGAATAACGGGTTTTGCCGCCGGAACAAAAGAAAATAATGCAATATTTTCGCATGCGAATTTATTCTTTGTTTGGGCATTAATTAAGCAGGGACAGCCCGATTTGGCATACAAAATATTTTCCGGAATTAATCCGTTAAATCACGAACATGAAATTATCAGAACTGGTCCGTGGATACCGGAATATTACGTATCGGGCGACAATCCCAATATCGCGGGAAGAGGGGAATATCCCGTTCTTACGGGTTCATGTGCATGGACGAGATATGCTTTCCAAAATTTCTTCTTCGGCGTAAAGGGCGTATTTGAGGGGTTATCGATAGATCCTCATCTGCCCGCAAATAAAGATTTTCAAAATTGCGGATTGTTTATAAAATTCAGGAATGCAAATTATGATATTAAATTTTCCAATCCGAGTTTGAAAAAGAATTCCTCCGTAAAAGAAATTCTTGTTGACGGTAAGAAAATAGAAGGAAATATAATAGCTCCGTTTAAATCGGGCAAACATAAAGTAGAAGTACTTTTAGGATAATAGATGAAAAAATTATTAATTTTATTTTTATTGACGATGTTTTGTTTTTCTTATGCGGTCGCCGAAGAAGTAAAAGTTAAAATTCTTGTGAAATCGGTTACGATAGTTTCGCCCGACGGAGAATCTTCCGTATATACCGATGTTCTTAAAATTCCGAATATCGATTACGGCTCAAAAATTATTTCCAACGGAATGGGCATACTTACGTGTTGTTCCGTTGCCATAATTTTAAAAAATCAGCAGGGAATATTTTTCGCGAAAAACCCCATAACTAAAGCTATGGAATTTTCCAAAACCGAAAATTCCCGAAAAGGCGATCTGTCGTTGTTTTTTAATCCCGATACGTTTGCTACCGTTTCGCCCGACGGTAAATTTTCATTGATTTACGACGAAAAGAAAGATATTGTATCTTTGGAAATGTTGACCGGAACCGCTATGATAAAAAATAATGAAACTACTTTCGAACTTGTTGCCGGAGACACTTTTAATCACGAACTTAAAGGGAGGAAATATGCCTTTTAAATTTACCAAACTTGCAATAGAAGACGTTGTGTTGACGGAGTCGATAAAATTCGGAGATAACAGAGGCTTTTTCGAGGAAGTTTTTAAAGTTCCGGATTTTTCGAATTTCGGTATAAATTTAAATGTTAAGCAAATAAATTTTTCTCATTCGACAAAGGGTGTATTGAGGGGTTTACATTATCAGTTGGCTCCGTTTGCTCAGGCAAAACTTGTAAGAGTAATTGCGGGAACTATTTTTGATGTGGCGGTTGATTTGAGAATAGGCTCTGCGACTTTCGGTAAGTGGGTAGGGGCAAAGCTTTCTCCGATAGGTCAAAATATGTTGTATATTCCCGAAGGTTTTGCACACGGCTTTGAGGTTTTGTCCGACGAGGCGGATTTTGAGTATTATTGTTCTAACGTTTATTCTCCCGAAAACGAGAGGGGAATACTCTATAACGATCCTTTCTTAAATATTTCCTGGCATACGAAAGAACCGAAGTTATCCGAGAAAGATTTGCTTTATCCCGTTTTTGAAAATGCGGAAATGAATTTTGAAAAATCTCAGGGCGATTTTATTATAAAAGAGGAATTTTAATGAAATATTTAATTGCGGGTGCTTCGGGACAGTTGGCAAAAGCTTTTATAAAAAAATTTACCGAATTTAATATTGATTTTCTTGCACCTGACGAGCAGGAACTGGATATTACCGACAAAATAAAAATTAACAATGTTTTTGCACAATATAAGCCGGATGTGCTTATTAACTGTGCCGCCTACAATAATGTTGAAGCTGCGGAAACCGATAATACTAAAGCATTTTTAATAAACAGGGATGCCGTTGTAAATTTGGTTGAAGTATCTTCGCAATACAATGCCGTGCTTGTTCATTTCGGAAGCGACTATGTTTTTGACGGGAAAAAGGGAGCGGTTTATACGGAAACGGATTCGGTTAATCCTTTGAACGAATACGGGAAAAGTAAACTTGCGGGGGAACAGGCTGCCTTAAAATATGACAAGGCTCTTGTTTGTCGTCTCAGCTGGGTTATCGGCGACGGTCAGCAGAATTTTCTGTATAAATTATCCGGCTGGCTGGAAAAGAATAAAGTAATAAAAGTTTCTTCCGACGAAATTTCCGTACCGACATTTACTTTTGACGTCGTTGAGGTTATATTGCGTGCTTTGGATAACAATTTAACGGGTTTATATCAGCTTGTTAATTCCGGATATGCTTCCAGATATGAGCTTGCCAAAGAATATATAAAACTTAAAAATCTCAATAATGAAATTATTCCCGTGCCTATGGCAACGTTTCCCTCAAAAGTACAACGTCCGTTATTTACCGCAATGAGCAACCGTAAAATTTCTAAAACGTTAAATATTTCAATTCCCGACTGGAAAAACTCTTTAGCGAAATTCTGTCAAAATTTTTAATAACGAAGACGTTTGACGGTAATATTCTTGTAAAATAAAAATTTTTATGGTATAATCAAAAAACTATGAACATAATAAAAGAAATTTCACCTCTTGTTGATTTGGCACTTAAAGAAGATTGTGCAAATAACGATGTTACCTCAAAAAGCCTTTCTTTAAAAGGAAAGACGGCGTCGGCTGTTTTGATAGCAAAAAACGACGGCGTTCTGTGCGGTTTGGAGATATTCAAATATGTTCTTTTGAAACTCAGCAAAAACTTTAAATTTCAGACATTCAAAAAAGACGGCGATAAACTTGAAAAAGGTGACGTGATACTGAAAGTAAAAGGTCCTGCGGCAGAACTTCTTGCGGGGGAAAGGACGGCACTTAATTTTCTTCAGAAACTTTCTGGAATATCGACGATAACGAACAGATTTGTTTCTTTTATAAAAGGTTCAAAAGCTGCAATTATCGATACCAGAAAAACTATTCCCGGTTACAGAAATGTTTCCAAATATGCGGTCAGATGCGGCGGGGGAAAAAATCACAGAATGAACCTTTCCGATATGGTATTGATAAAAGATAACCATCTTGCATTAATTGACGATCTCACGCAGAAAGTAAAAGATATCAGGAAAAAATATAAAAAACTTCAAATTCTTATAGAATGCGAATATCAAAGACAGGTTAGGGATGCCATAGCCGCAAAAGCGGATATCATAATGCTTGACAATATGAAACCGGCAGACCTTAAAAAAATGGTTAAACTTATCAGGGACAATTCCACAAAAGATTATAAACCTCAGATAGAAATTTCCGGCGGGGTAAATTTTAAGACGATAAAGAATTATGCCAAGCTCGGTATAGAGAGAATTTCCATCGGTATGATTACTCACTCGGCACCGTCTTTGGACATTTCTTTGGAAGTTGAAATTCACAAATAAAATGCCTCATTTTTATGTTAATCCGAAAGATATAAACAACAATATTTTTACGATTTCAGGCGAACAATTTCATTATTTATCAAATGTTCGCAGGTTTTCCGTCGATGACGAAATAAATGTTTTCGACGGGCTTGGTAATTGTTACAAAGGGAAAATAACTTCCGTTGATAAAAAAAATATCGTCGGGGTAATTTTATCGTCGAAAACTTTTGTTAAACCGGAAAAGGAATTGATACTTTATACCGCCATACCGAAAGGAGAGCGGTTTGATTGGTTGATAGAAAAGGCTTCCGAAATCGGCGTTGCAAAGATTGTTCCGGTAAAATATTTAAGAAGCGTAGTAACTGATTTATCGCCTAACAAGCTTGAAAGATACAAGAAAATTTCAATTTCCGCCAGTTCGCAAAGTTGGCGTGCCGATATTATGGAAATAGAAAATCCGATAAGTTTTTCCGACGCGGTTGAAAAAGTATCAAAAAATAAAAATACGCTTAATATTTTGCCTTACGAGAGTGAAGAAAATAATAAAATAATTTCTGTTCTGCAACGGACCGAAAAAGAAAATAAGATAAAAAATATAAATGTTTTTATCGGTCCCGAAGGCGGTTTTACCGATGCGGAAATTGATTTGGCTTTAAAAAATAATTTTAAAATTGTTACTCTCGGCAAAAATATTTTACGAACCGAAACCGCCGCCATAGTAGCTGCAAGCTTTGCCACTGCGGAAGAATAGAAGATTTGAAGAAGAAAGAAAAATTGTAAAATAAAAATATTATACTAAATACGGAGAATGCTAAATTTGCCGTTTTTTCGCTATAAAGTTATGAATTTATTTATATATACGTTTGGTTGCAAAATCAATCAATATGAAAGTCAACTCATTCGGGAAAAATACTGTTTGAAAAATTACGAGTATGTCGATAATTTCGAACAGGCGGATGTTATTGTTATCAATTCCTGCTCGGTAACGGCACATGCCGATAAACAGTGCGACCAAATAATAAAAAAATTCCATACAAAAAATCCTAACGCAAAAATCATTTTGACAGGTTGTTATGCAAATGTATTAAAAGATAAAATATCTGAAAAATTTCCGTTTGTTGAAATAAAAGAAAAAAATTTTTTCTTGTCGGATATTAAGCAGAGAATAAAAACTTTTGATAATCACTCCCGTGCATTTGTAAAAATTCAAGACGGTTGCAACAGTTTTTGTTCTTACTGTATAGTGCCTTATGCAAGAAACAAAATGTGGTCGAAGCCTGTTGATGAAATAATTGATGAAATTAACAATTTACTCGATATGGGCTATAGTGAAATAGTGCTTACGGGAATTCATATAGGAAAATTCGATAAAGGAATTTCCTATCTGTTATCGCAAATATATAAAAATATCAAAAGACCTTTTAGAATTCGACTTTCTTCAATAGAAGTTAACGAAATTACCGATGAACTTATTGAAATAATGAAAAACGAGTCGGAAAGATTTTGCTGCCATCTGCACATTCCGTTACAATCGGCAAGTGATAAGGTTTTGAAAGATATGAACAGGAAATATTTGTCGAGAGATTTTCTGAACAGAATTATCATGCTGAAACAAACTTTTCCCGATATTGCACTAAGTACGGATATAATTTGCGGTTTTCCTACGGAAACGGAAGAAGATTTTAATACTACATACGATTTTTTGAAAAATAACGAGTTTGCAAGACTTCATGTATTTCCGTTTTCCTCAAGACAGGGAACGCCTGCATTTTTATTAAAACCGGTATATAAAAACGGAGAATTGAAAATAAGAACGAACAAACTGTTGGAATTAAATGAGCTTTTAATGAGGCAATATTTTAACAGATTTTTGAATACGGAAAGAAAAGCAGTATCGTTGAGAGGAGATAAAGCCCTAACGGATAATTATCTTACGATTGAAAATGTTCCCAAACAACACGGAATCTTTCCCGTCCTATGCCGTTAAACTATTCAACTATTCAACTGTCTTTCTGTCATGCTGAGCTTGTCGAAGCATCTCGTCGTTCATTGTACATTGTACATCATACATTGTACATTGCCGTCTCGTCGTTGCCGTTCATTGTACATTGTACATCATACATTGTACATTAAAATTGCCTTTGGCAATTTTTTATTTGACAATAAAATCATATTTTTATACCATTTATTCTTATTAGAATTACGATAAGTCGTAAATATAATTAATTTTTATCGGAGGGAAGCAAAATGGCAGTAAAAGTAGCAATTAACGGATTCGGAAGAATCGGAAGATTGGCATTCAGACAGATGTTTGATGCAAAAGGATATGAAATTGTTGCAATCAACGATTTGACCAGTCCTAAAATGTTAGCACACTTGTTGAAGTATGATTCTGCTCAGGGCGGATATTGCGGAAAATTCGGTGAAGAAGCAAAACACACCGTAACTTATAAAGAAGCAGTATTGGCAGAAGACGGAAAAACCGTTAAGGAATTCGGTTCAATAACTGTTGACGGAAAAGAAATTACAATCTATGCAATTCCTAAAGCAAATGAATTACCTTGGGGCAAACTCGGAGTAGATGTTGTTTTGGAATGCACGGGTTTCTATACGGCAAAAGCAAAAGCTCAGGCACACATTGATGCAGGTGCAAAAAAAGTTGTTATTTCTGCTCCCGCAGGAAATGATCTTCCTACAATCGTTTACAATGTAAACCACAAAACCTTGAAAAAAGATGATAATATTATATCAGCAGCTTCTTGCACGACAAACTGCTTGGCTCCCATGACAAAAGCATTGAATGATTATGCTCCTATTCAGTCAGGTATCATGACAACCGTTCATGCTTATACCGGAGACCAGATGATTCTTGACGGTCCTCAGAGAAAAGGCGATGTTCAGAGAGCAAGAGCAGGTGCAATAAACATTGTTCCTAACTCAACAGGTGCTGCAAAAGCTATCGGTTTGGTTATTCCCGAATTGAACGGAAAATTGATCGGTGCTGCTCAGAGAGTTCCTACTGCAACAGGTTCTACAACTATTCTTCATGCTGTAGTTAAAGGCAAAGATGTAACAGTTGAAGGAATCAATGCAGCTATGAAAGCTCAGGCTAACGAATCATTCGGTTATACGGAAGAAAAATTAGTTTCTTCCGATATTATCGGTATGAAATTCGGTTCATTGTTTGATGCTAACCAGACAATGGTTGCAAAAATTGATGACGATACATATCAGGTTCAGGTTGTTTCTTGGTATGATAACGAAAACAGCTATACAAGCCAGATGGTTAGAACAATTAAGTATTTGGCAGAATTGAACTAAAAAATTGCCCGACAATTTTTTGAGGGATAGATGTATAGAAGAATAGAATTATAGAAAAATAAAAAATGTCATACCGCTTAATTTAGGCGGTATGACATTTTAATAGAGTTTAAATATATCATACCTCACAATTTGCAAAGCAAATTTTTCAAAGGAGATAACAATGTTAAACAAAAAGACCGTAGATGATTTGAAAGATATCGCAGGGAAAAAAGTTTTGGTAAGATGCGATTTTAACGTTCCTTTAAAACAGGGCGTAATTCAGAATTATAAAAGAATCGATGCCGCTCTTCCGACGATAAAAAAATTATTAAGCGAAAAAGCCAAAATTATTCTCTGCTCTCATATGGGCAAACCTAAAGGAGAACCTTTACCGGAACTTTCCTTGGCACCGGTTGCCGTTGCATTAAGCGAAAGACTCGGCGTTCAGGTAAAATTTGCCGATGATCCTAAAGTTACAAGTGATGCAACAAAGAAAATGGCAGCGGAACTAAAAGACGGAGAAGTATTACTTCTTCAGAATACAAGATACAGAAAAGAAGAAACAAAACTTGAAAAAGACGAAACCGCAATAAAATTTGCCGAAGAGCTTGCAGCACTTTGTGATAACGAAATTTTCGTTAACGATGCATTCGGTACTGCTCACAGAGCACATTGCTCCAACGTCGGCGTAACAAAATTTGTTAAAGAAGCCGCAGCAGGATATTTGGTAGAAAAAGAACTCAAATTCTTGGGCGATGCACTTAATGCTCCCGTTAAACCTTTCCTTGCTATTTTGGGCGGTGCAAAAGTTTCCGATAAGATTAACGTTATAGAAAATCTTTTAAGCAAAGTAGATTCCATCATTATCGGCGGAGCAATGGCATACACTTTCTTAAAAGCTCAGGGATATAAAACCGGCAAATCTCTCGTCGAAGAAGATAAACTTGACCTTGCAAAAGATTTGTTAAAGAAAGCCGAAAGCAAAGGCGTTAAATTTTTACTTCCAGTTGACCATGTAATTGCAACCGCAGTTGATTTTGAAACAAAATCGGTTCCCGCAGGTGCAACGGTAAAAAATACCGACGGACTTGATATTGAAGACGGTTTTATGGGCGTAGATGCAGGTCCTAAATCCATTGCAAAATTCAGCGAAGTCGTTAAAGCTGCAAAGACAATAGTTTGGAACGGACCTCTCGGAATATTTGAAGTTGCCGAATTTTCCGTAGGAACGGTTGAAATAGCAAAACTCGTCGCTGAAGCAACAAAAGGCGGAGCAATTTCCGTCGTCGGCGGAGGAGATTCCGTTTCTGCCGTTAAGAAAGCCAGCGTAGATAAAGAAATTACACATGTTTCGACGGGTGGCGGTGCATCATTGGAATTTTTGGAAGGTAAAGAACTTCCCGGAATTGCGGCACTTCCGACGAAATAACATATTTTTAAGCAGAAAAATTGCAAAAAGCAATTTTTCTGCTTGCAAAAAAAAATTTTTTTTAGTATAATATTGCAATTATGATACTTTATTACATGATAATAACATTACACATTATAGTTTGTTTGGCTTTGATAGTAATAGTTCTTCTTCAGGCCGGGAAAAGCGGTGGTATGGCAGGTATCTTCGGTGGTGGAGGATCTGATCAGATATTTAGTGCACCGAGCGGTATGGCTTTCATAAAAAAAGTTACAATCGGTTGTGCGGTAGTTTTTGCGGTGACTTCTCTTACATTGACATTAATGTCAACAAGAGTCAGTATGAAGTCGGTTATGGATCAGGTTTCCAATATACCTGTTGCTGCTCCTCAGCAGCCCGGGAAGTAATAGCAGTACAGATTGCTGGGGTGGCGGAACTGGCATACGCGCACGCTTGAGGTGCGTGTCCTTAACCGGGTACGGGTTCAATTCCCGTCCCCAGCACTCTAAATAAAATTGCGGGCATAGCTCAGTGGTAGAGCGTCTCGTTGCCAACGAGAATGTCGTGGGTTCAAGTCCCATTGCCCGCTCTTTTTTATTGCCGTTAAAAATTGTTATAATGCGTTGAATACCGGATATTTATCGGTAAGAGATAAAAAGAAACCCTTCAAAAAATTGAAAATAATCTAAAAATTAAGTAAAATATGGTTTTATAAAAGTTAAAAAATTCAGTAATACAAAAATTACTAATTTCTGATTATTGTTAAAACTATGGTTCAAAATATCACCTCTTTCACTAAAATTGTCGGAATATTCGGCAATCCCGTAGCACATTCGTTATCTCCGATAATGCATAACGGATGGTTTTCCGAAAATAAATTGAATTATGCATATCTTGCTTTTGATATCCTGCCAAAAGATTTGAAAGATGCCGTTAGGTCGATAAGAACATTAAATATTGCCGGTGTAAACGTTACCGTTCCTCACAAAGTTGAAATTATGAAGTATTTGGATAAAACGGATGAGGATGCAAAAAAAATCGGTAGCGTTAATACCGTTGTAAATAAAAAAGGTGTTCTTTACGGTACAAATACCGATTGGCAGGGGTTTATTACGGACTTAAAACAAAAGAAAGTAAACTTGAAAAATAAAAATATTCTTGTTGTAGGTGCAGGCGGTGCGGCTAAGGCTATACTTTACGCTTTAAATAAATTAAAAGTAAAAAAAATTTTTTTAACATCAAGAACTTTATCAAATGCCGAAAATACCGCAAAAAAATATAAAAATATTTCCTGTATTGATATCGCTAAAATTCCGAAAGATTTTCTTAAAAATATCGATTGTCTTGTAAATTGTTCAACCTGCGGAATGAAAAAAGAAGATAAATTCCCTTTTGCAATAAAAGAATTTAATAAAAATATTATTTTCTACGATATTATCTACAACAAAAATACCCCGTTTAAAAAGTTTGCCGTAAAAAACGGAATAACATTTTTCTCCGGTGAAGGAATGTTAATCTGTCAGGGTGCAGTGTCTTTTAAATATTGGACGGGTATCTTTCCCGATATCAAATCTGCATTTTATGTTTTGTCTTCCCGCTCTTAATGCGGAAATATTGTCGTTTCTGAAGTTTATAATTTTATATTGTTAATGAGGAAAAAATGTTTATATTATTAAATATTATGTTGTTTGTTGTTTATCCTGCGGTAGTTTATTTTTTGTTTCCGGTCGGTTGGGCTGTGATGGTTTTGGTTTATTGTATATCGGCAATTACTCTTCTTGTCGTAAAAAGATATAAAAAAAGAGATTTGGTTATTCTTGACAAAAGCATAGTTTGCGACGACAGAATAATCGATATACTGAATTCCGCTTTGTATAATATGTATGTTTTGCCTGTGTTTGTTATAAAAGATATTGAAAAAGATTTGAAGTTTTCCAAAGACGGTGCAAGATTAAAAAGTCTTTTAAAGAAAGTTCGTCATCACAGAAGAGTAAGAGTTTGGTACAAAAATTATTTTGGTCTTAATTCTACCGATTCCAAAATAATGAAACTTGCAAAATCTTTGAATGCCAGAATAATAACGGTTAATTTTAATTTAAAGAAAATGTCCACCGTGCAGAAATTGAGAGTTGTTGATATAAATGACTTATATACACGGTTAAGACCTGCCGTTATTCCGGGAAATAAAATTTCCGTATTTTTGGTTAAAGACGGAAAAGAAAGGAACCAAGCCGTAGGTTTTTTAAACGACGGAACGACCGTTATTGTCGATAATGCCAAGAATTTAATAGGTAAAAAAGCGGACGTACAGATAACGTCAATGTTGCATACATCGACAAACAAAATGCTGTTTGGGAAGATAGCATAGTTCTTTGCGTTGTTGTTTTGGAACGAAATTTAGTATGTCGTTTGCAGTTGTAAATTATGAAAAAAATTGTAAATATACGAAAATATACCAAACTGAAAGATTATTACAAAATTGTTACGGATACGGGCGACATTATTTTGGTTGATGCCGAAACGGCTGCCGTATTTCATTTGAAAGAAGGTCTTGAACTCAGTGACGAAACCGTCGAAAAAGTAATAAAAAGCGAAAGATACAACAGACTTAAAAATTATGCAATGTTTCTTCTTTCGAGAAAAAGCTACAGCAAAAAAAGTTTGTACGATAAACTTTTACGAAAAGGTTTTGAAAAAGAAAATATAGAAAAAGTTTTAAATTTATTTGACGAAATGAAGCTTATTAACGACGAATATTTCGCCAAGAATTTGACGAGGACATTGCAGGCGAGAGGTAAAGGTGCCGTTTATATAAAAAACGAACTGAAAAAACATAAAATTGACAGTGAAAGAATTACGGAGATTTTAAGCGAGCCCGAAGATGAAACGGAAGAGTATGAAAGAGCAATTAAAGTAATAAAAAAGAAATATCCGAATTTTGACGGCAAAGACAAAGATATGCAGAGAAAAGCGGCAATGTTTTTACAGAGAAGAGGCTTTTCGTATGAAGATATAAACAAAGCGTTTAGGAACTACGACAACGGCAATGTATAATGTACAATGTACAATGTATAATGAACGGCAAACGGCAGTTGAAAAGTTGAACAGTTGAAAACGACAATGTACAATGTATGATGTACAATGTACAATGAATGGAAAACGGAAACGACGAGATTCTTCACTACGTTCAGAATGACAACAACTACAACGGCGGGATTCCCGACAAAGACACTCGGGAATGACAGACAGAACGACAATACAATAAGCTGTTTTAAAAAACTATAAACTAATAAAAATCAGTTATAAAAATAAGGAGAGTACAATGGCAAAATTAACGGCACTGCTGAGTGTATGCAACAAAACGGGAATTGTTGAATTCGCCAAAGAATTAAAATCTTTAGGCTACGACATTATTTCCAGCGGAGGAACCGCAAAAAAATTAAAAGAAAATTCTATCGAATGTACCGAAATATCAAATGTTACGGGCTTTCCTGAAATGCTTGACGGAAGAGTAAAAACATTAAACCCGAAAATACACGGCGGAATTCTTGCAAGAAGAGATATTCCTAAACATATGGAAGAGTTAAAAGAGCTTGGCATTAACACAATAGATATTGTCGTTGTCAATCTTTATCCTTTTGAAGAAACTGCAAAAAAAATCACGAAGCCCGAAGACAAAAATATTTCTCAGGATATTATAGAAAATATAGATATCGGCGGAGTTGCACTTATCAGGGCGGCAGCTAAAAACTATAAAGATGTTTTGATAGTTTGCGATCCGAACGACTATTCTTCCATAATCGAAAACTTAAAAAATAAAAATATTTCTCCGGAATTCAGGCTTGAACTTGCCGCAAAAGGATTCAGACATACTGCATATTATGACGGACTTATATCAAACTACTTATCTTACGACCAATTCCCGTCTCAGGCGGCAATACCTTTAAAGAAGCTGGCTTCCTTAAGATACGGAGAAAATCCTCATCAGAAAGCATCATTGTACAGTTTCGGCAATGAAGAAAATTCATGTGCCGCAATATCGGCAAAACAATTGCACGGAAAAGAACTTTCTTACAACAACTATCTTGATTTGGAAGCATCATGGAGACTTGTTCACGAATTTGATAAGCCCGCCTGTGCGATAATAAAACACAACAATCCTTGCGGATGTGCCGAAGGAACGGATGCAAAAGACGCCTATTTGAAAGCACTCGCCTGCGACCCCGTAAGTGCGTTCGGCGGTATTGTTGCATTTAACGTTGTTGTAGATAAATCCGTTGCCGAAGAAATAGCAAAACTTTTTGTAGAATGTGTTATCGCTCCGGATTACTGCCAAGATGCACTTGATATTTTAACTCAAAAGAAAAATATCAGACTTTTAAGACAGCCCAACGAATACAAAAAACCGAAAATTTCCATGGAATACAGAATGTTGTCCGACGGAATGCTTGTTCAGGAAAGAGACGAACAATTATTAAATGAAACAAAAACAATAACAAAAAGAGAACCTACAAAACAGGAAATCGAATCTTTGGCTTTTGCATGGAAAATTTGCAAACACGTTAAGTCGAACGCAATTATACTTGTCAGAGGCACTCAGACCGTCGGTATCGGTGCGGGACAAATGAGCAGAATAGATTCTCTCAATATTGCCGTTAAGAAAATGAAAGAAGCCAAATTTGAAATAGACGAAAGCAAAAATCCTTTAGTTTTGGCTTCAGATGCATTTTTCCCGTTTCCCGATGTGGTTGAAGGTGCTGCAAAAGAAAATGTTACCGCAATCATTCAGCCGGGAGGCTCGATAAGAGATAATCTTTCCATAGATTTGGCAAACGAAAAAAATATTGCCATGCAGTTTACCGGAATGAGACACTTCAAACATTAATAAATGTCTTTTGGCAATTTATTAACGGTGAAAAGGTGAAAAAGTGAAAAGCTTAAAGTTTTTAAAAATAAAAAATTTTCATTATGCCCGAGTTTTTATTCGGGCATTTTGTTTATTTTTGTTATTTACTTCTTTTTGTTTTGCCGACAGCGAAGATAAAATAGATTTGTCAAAAGTGGAAGATTATTCGTTGATGCCGTCTAAAGTATTTTTAATTAAAAACAAATTGTTTTTTGATTTTGATAAAGAAAACCTTTTTCTTACGGTACGTCTTTCCAAAAAAACAAAACTCAGTACGGTAAGAAGATTAAAACTTGATGTTGAAAAAATAAAAAATAAAGAATATAAAATTAAAGAAATAAATATTATTCCCAATGATTTATATCTGAAAATTTTAAACGAAACTCTTGTTGACTTTAATGTCAATAAAGATACCGCAACAATTCAATACGAATACGAAAATTCTCTTGGCGATACCGAACGCCTGTACGGTAAACTGAACACCGATAAAAACTTTCCTCTAAACAAAAAAGCTTTAAAGAAAGAAAATAGGTTGGATAAAGAAGCTTCCGAACGGATTTTACGGTCGGTTATCAATATTTCAAAAAAATATTGTTATGAAAATCAGTTTGTTATGGCTACCAAAAATATGGGTGCGATAGTGTATGTTTTTGTCGATTTGGAAAAATCTTATCTCTGTCCTCTTATTTTACCGCCGTATCAGAAAGATAAAGAAAATTTGAATTTTTTATCGACGACAACGGATTTTCTTTATTCTTTTATTATCAAAAATCACATAGTCCCCGTAATTAAATCTCCGTTTACGTCTTCCTACAGGCTTTTTTCGACGGTTTCTTCGTCGTTGATTACCTTTTCTCCGAATATATACGAAAGTTATTATAAAACAAAAATCGATAACAACGAAATGATGGATATTGATGAGTTTAACAAATTTTTGGATGAAGAACTTGATACAAAACAATATAAAGCAAAAATAAAATTTCTTATAGACGGGGAAGAATTTTTTAAGGATTTTCTGACCTGTGCAAAAGCCGCAACACATTCCGTATTCGTGCAGACGTATATTTTTAAAAACGACGATTTCTCCGCTATGGTTGCAAACTATTTAAAAGAATATTCGAAAAAAGTTGACGTGCGTGTTCTTGTGGATTATATGGGAACTATAGAAATAAAAAAACCTTCAAAAGACATTTTGTATCAAAACTATGCATTACCGAAAAACATTAATGATTATTTGGAAGACAACTCAAACGTTAAGGTGCGTATTCATCCGGATACTTGGGTGACAAGCGACCACAGAAAAGTTTTTATTGTTGACAGGAAGAAAGCCTATATAGGAGGAATGAATATTGCAAACGAGTACAGATATATTTGGCATGATTTGATGGTATCTCTTGAGGGACCGGTAGTTTCCAAACTGGTAAAAGATTTTTACAAAGCATGGTCTTTTGCGGGACTCGGCGGGGATTTTGCCGTTATATACAGAAGTTTGTTTACCAAATCAAAAAGAACCGAAAATAAACCGACCGACGATATGATAGACGTCAGAATTCTTAAGACAAGCTCTACGGACTATCAGATACATTCCGCTCAGTTGGAAGCTATTCGCAGGGCAAAAAACAGAATATATATCGAAAATCCTTATTTCAGCGAGAAATCTTTAATAAACGAACTTATTAATGCAAAAAAACGCGGTGTGGACGTAAAAATAATTTTCCCCGAAGTAAACGATATTGTTATGTCGGATAAAATCAACTTGAAAATTGCAAATTATCTTATAGAAAACGGAATAGAAGTTTATGTATATCCGAAAATGACGCACGTAAAAGCGGCGGTTTATGATAATTGGGCATGCGTGGGCAGTGCAAATTTCAACAGGCTCAGTATGTTTAAAAATAAAGAAATAAATATTGCGTTTTACGACAAAAATACCGTGGATGAATTGGTAGAAAAATTATTTGTTCCGGATTTGGAAAATTCAAAACGCTATATAGAAAAAGTGGATGTTCCGATTATTTATTACATAATGTAAAGGAAAGCAAATGGAAAAGAAAAGGATAAGTTTGGCAGAGTTGGACGAACTTAAACGCAATTTTAAACATTACGGATTGCATACGGTATGTCAAAGTGCAAAATGTCCGAATATAAACGAATGTTTTAAAAATAAAACAGCAACCTTTATGGTGCTGGGAGATATTTGTACCAGAAACTGTGCGTTTTGTGCGACGATGAACGGTAAGCCTTTGCCCGTTGACGACAACGAACCTTACAAATTGGCTGAAGTGATAAAAAATCTTCGCCTGAAATATGCGGTTATAACGTCCGTTACGCGAGACGATTTATCCGATTGCGGTGCGGGACATTTTCGTAATATAGTCAATACTTTAAAAAAAGAAATCCCCGATTTAAAAATAGAGCTTCTTGTTCCGGATTTTAAAGGCATTGAAAAAAATATAGATATTGTTTTATCGTCTAAACCCGATGTTTTCGGACATAATATTGAAACGGTTCCCTCTCTTTATATATACAGAAGTACAGCCGATTATGAAAGATCTTTAAAAGTATTGGCTTATGCCAAAAAGAAAGGTTTTATCGTTAAAACCGCTTTAATGTTAGGACTTGGCGAGACGGAAGAACAGTTATTTGAAACATTTAAAGATTTAAAGAAAATAAATTGTGATATTTTGACTATCGGGCAGTATTTAAAACCGTTAAAAAATAATGCGGATGTATTAAAAGAATATACTGATGAAGAATTTGAATATTTAAAACAAAAAGCGTTGGATGCCGGAATAAAGGTGTGCGTGTCGGGACGTTATGTACGCAGCTCTTATTTTGCCGATAACGCATACGAAATATTAAACAAATGAAAAAAAGAAATTTAACCGTCAGTCAAAATAACGAAAATATAGTTATACGGGATGTTTTTGTTGCGGAAACTTTTTTTGAAAGATTGAAAGGGTTGATGTTTGTCGGCAGGGAACATTCTTTCAATTTGTTGTTGAAAAACTGTAATTCCGTCCACACTTGTTTTATGCGGTTCAATTTGGATATTTTCTGTTTGGATAAAAATTTCAATGTAATAAAAGTCCTTAAAAACGTAAAACCTTTCTGTTTTGTTCTTCCCGTTAAGGGCTGTTGCCATATATTGGAAATATGCAATTGAATATTTGTTTTGGCGTTTTTTTAAATTTTTTGATATAATAATAAGGTATGAACGAAAAAGAAAAACTTAAACTGCTTAGGGAAGCTGAAGAACTTGCCAAAGAAAATATGAAATATACCAATAAAAACAGGAAGAAAATGTCTTGTTTGGTGTTTTTTGTTTTGATGTATCTGGCGGGGACGATAATATCCGTTTTTTTAATAAGTTATATCGGTAAATTTTTGAAAGTTTAATTTTTAATCGGAGTATGTTTTTTTAATTGTAAAATTATATATTTTTTTATTGACATAGTTTTTTTTTTTTTTGTATAATATCGAGTTGTTAATTTTATTATAACATATGTAGGAGGTATAATTAAAATGAAAAAGTTTTTGTTGAGTTTGGTTTGTGTCTGCTTATGCTGTGCATTTGCATTTGCGGATGTAGTTGTTGTAGGTAAGAATAAGACGGTTAGGTATCCTGACGGAACTAAGTTGAAGATTCATGCACAGGAAGATATTACCATCATATATAAAGGAACGGTTGTATTTGTTCCCAAAGGTGAAAGTGTTTCCGTAAGATGTTCCGAAGCTTCCGAAAATAATGCCGTATTTGTTACATCCGAAAAAGGATTTAAAAATGTTCAAATCGGTGATAAAACATTCAGTTCAAAAAGCGGTGCTTCAATTGTTGCATCAAAGAACGGAAATGTTTCCGTGCAGACCGGTACGGTTTCGGTTGCTAATGAAAGCGGTCAGGTTTCCATAGTTCCTGCAGGAAAAACTACAAAAGTTGACAATAAAGAAGCTTTGGCACAGGCAACGGCTGCGGCAACCGCCAATGAAGTTGCGAATGCCTCTTCAAGTTCTTCCGAAAGTCCGAGTGCCGTTGCGGAGTCTAACTCTACTGATGTTGCGGAAGTCGCAAATAACGAATCAAGTTATGAACAAGCTTCAAAAGATGAAGATTTAAGCCCTTCAGCACCGAGAAACTGAGGAGATAGAGGATATAAAAAATGAAAAAATTAATCGTATTATTAGTAAGTTGTCTTATCACTTCTGCAGTTTATGCAGACAAACCTTTAAAGTTTATTCTTTCCGAAGATGTAAGTTGGGATGATAATATTTATCTTACCAAAGATGGTGAAAAATCCTCGGCTATCAGTTCAACTCAGTTGGCTGCAAAGTATAACAATAATATTCCCAACAGTTCTTTTAAAATGAATGCCGGCGTTAATGTAGGTTACAATGCTTACACGGAAGCTCCTGCAAAAAATGATTATATGAATGCAGGTGTTAATTTCGGATTAAACAACGAGTTTTTGAAATTTGACGAAAAGTTCTCATATACGGCAGACCCCGCTACTTCCGAACTTACCGCCAGAGAAAAAAGAATAAATAACAGAATAAGTTTAGGTTATAAAACTTCTTCAAAGAAGAAAATATCTTTAGGCATTTCCGTTGCCGATACTTATGACAGATACACTGAAGACAGCAAGAATTCATTGAACAGAAACAGAGTAGATGCAGGTTTGAAAGTTCATTATAATTTGTCTGCAAAGACATCGGTTTATGCCGGTTACGGAATAGGCATAATCAATTATGAAAATAACGGTACTTATAATAAGAAGAACGATTCTTTGAACCACAGTGCAGTTGCCGGTATTGAGGGTGATATAACTGCAAAAGTAAACGGAAAAGCACAAGTTTCATATGATTACAGAAAATATGATAATGTTGTCGGAGATTTAAAAGACAATGCAAGTTTGGTAGGCTATTTGGTTGCATTAACTTATGAACCGTCAAACAGAAGTTCGTTGTCTTTATCCGGTGAAAGAAAGATGGAAGAATCTACATACGGGAAAAACAGATATTATGTATCTTCTCAAATAGGTGTAGAATACAAACAAAAAATTCTCACAAAGTGGACTGCCTCATTGTATGCCGCATATGAAAATATGGGCTATCCCGAATCCGTTAACAATAAAAACAGAAGCGATGATTTGTTAAATATTAAGCCTTCCATAGAGTACAAATTCAGAGAATATCTTTTCGGAAGTGTATGGTATCAGTTTAAAGATAAGTTATCTAACGTAGATACCGTTGAGTATGTTGCAAATAAAGTCGGTGTGCAGGTTAAATTCGTATTTTAAAAGTTAAATAAAAAAATAAAAAAGCAGAGCTAAATTATGCGGCTCTGCTTTTACTTTTTTGAGGCGTCGGTGAAAATACTTTTCATTTGTTTGGCTAATGTCTGTCGCAGTTATATGGCTCAAGAAATATTAAAGAATTTATCGGAGAAAAACAACCGAACCGATATTGAAGCGTTTTCAAGAGGCACATTTGTTGATCCGGAATTAAAAGTACCTAAAAAAATAAATAATTTTCTTTTAAAAAACGGCATAACGCCTGCCTCTCATATACCGACTCAATATTCGAGAAAAGATTTGGAAACAAGTGATTTGATATTGGTTATGGAACGTTATCAATATGAAGAGATAACAGACCGATATTCGGAATTTACCGACAAGATATATCTGCTTAACGAATATATTTCCAATGACAAAAAAGATGTTCCTGATCCCATAGGTTTGGAAGGAGCGGCTTTTGAAAAGGTTGCTTCCGTATTGATGAACAATATAAAAATGCTGTATGACAAATTGCAAAACGGCTAAAAAATATTTCACAATTTATTTAAAATATTATAAAATATAAAACTCAAAGTTTATTATTTGTAACAAGGAAAGAAATATGAGTATAAAAAATTTTTTGATGTTTTGTTTTATGGCGGTATTTTTTGTTTCCTGTGCTTCCGCAAAAAAGAAAGAGTCAATGGAATTTTCGACGGTAGAAGTGCCATCCGTATCGGTGAATGAAAAAACCGAAAATATCAATAAGAGTGTTTTGCAGAAACAGATATCCAACAGTATTGACGATATTAAAAAATCCAACGATTATATTTTACAGCCGGGAGATTTGGTTGATATAAAAGTTTTTATGGAAGAGGCTATGGACAGAACGTTGAGAATTTCTTCCAACGGAACGATAACTTATCCTCTTATAGGCAACGTAAAAATATCCGGAGTATCTCTCTGCGAAGCTGAAGAAAAAATAGCCGATAAGTTAAAGCATTATATCAAAAATCCTCAAGTTTCAATGTTGATAAAAGAATATTCGAATAAAACCGTTTATGTTTTGGGACAGGTGAAGAAACCTTCGGCAATAATGATGCCTCCCGAAAAATCTTTAACGGTGCTTGAAGCCATAAGTTCCGTCGGAGGATTTACCGATATTGCAAATACTTCAAAAGTAAAAATATTAAGAATGGAAAACGGCAAACAGAAAAGTATAGATGTCGATATAACGGCTATTACAAAACAGGGAAATAAATCTCTTGATGTTACGTTGCAACCGGGCGATGTCCTTTTCGTTCCGCAAAGTATCTTTTAATCGTAGTCGGCATATTTTAGAGGATAAAAAATGAATAATGAACTTAATAATGCAAATCAGGAACAGGAAATAGATTTCAGTTTCTATTTTTCCGTAATACTTAAAAGAATTTGGCTGTTGGCGGGTTTCGTTTTTGTAGGTGTTTTGGCTGCGTTGGCGGTAAATACTTTTATGCAACCTGTTTATAAATCGACGGTCCTTATGATGATAGACAGAGAAAAAGCGGGCAAAATCGAAACTACGTCGTTCGGTTCTTGGGCAAGCGATGAAGACTATTACAGAACTCAGTACAAACTTTTGGAATCCCGTTCGTTATTGGAAAAAGTTTGTAACAAATTGAATCTTTCTCAATATCCGGAATTTGCTTCCGGCACGGTTTGGCTTCAACTGAAAAATCATATAAAAATCGTTCCTATAACAAGAAGTCGTCTTGTAAATTTGGAAGTGGAATCTTTCGACAGACAGCTTTCTACCGATATTGCAAATACCATAGCTAAAACTTTTGTTGAGGATAATTTAACAAACAGAATATCGATAGCAAAGGATGTTATAGCCGCTTTGGAAGCTACCGAAAGAAGCCAAAAACAGCAGGAACTTTTAAACTCCATGCCACAGGTGGTTAACAGCGATTTTATTAAAAATTTAAAAAGACAGGAGATTGATTTCTCCTGTCTTTTTGTTTTTCTGTATGTTTGTTATGACATTACGCAAACCAGCCTTGCAGATTCCGGTCTGTGATATGCGGTTCCATTGCGGCAGCAAGGGCGGGCACTGCATCGGTCAGATATTGCATTGCATCTTCAGTCAGCGGAAGCTCTGCGATTGCCTGCCGCATGGCAGCTTCGAGATCCTGCTTTGTTCTGCCGGAAAACTGCGCGATCAGTGCATCGGCGGTTTCCTCCGGCAGCAGAATGGCATTGTCCGGACAGC
>CALGGE010000028.1 GCA_937916125.1 uncultured Elusimicrobia bacterium
TGTCATGCTGAGCTTGTCGAAGCATCTCGTCGTTCATTGTACATTGTCGTTTTCAACTCTTCAACTTTTCAACTAAATTTGCTTTGCAAATTTCAATAGTTCTCCACAAACACTTCCTGATATGCTCTCGGGTGATTGCATGCAGGACATTTTTCCAAAGCTTCTTTTGACTCATAAACATATCCGCAGTTTCTGCATTTCCAACGAACAACACCGTCTTTACAGAATACTTTTTCGTATTTTATATTTTCTAAAAGTTTTCTGTATCTTTTTTCGTGAGCGGCTTCAACTTTTGCTATATATTTGAATACTTCAGCAATTTCGGGGAAGCCCTCTTCTTCGGCAACTCTTGCAAATTCCGGATATGCTTTTGTCCATTCTTCGTTTTCGCCGTCTGCCGCAGCTTCCAAATTCTGAACGGTTGTCCCTATTATTCCGGCAGGGAAAGATGCCGTTATTTCTGCGGTTCCGCCTTCCAAAAATTTAAAAAATCTTTTTGCGTGTTCTTTTTCGTTATCTGCAGTTTCCGTAAAAATTGCGGAAATCTGTTCATACCCCTCTTTCTTTGCGACTGAAGCAAAAAAAGTGTATCTTGTTCTTGCCTGACTTTCGCCTGCAAAAGATTGCAGTAAATTCTTTTCCGTTTGTGTTCCAACTTTTCATGTATCCTCCGGACTTATATTTTTTATTCCAATTCCGTTAACCAGTTGCCGTGTATGTTGCATTGTGCCACAACAGAGATTTTCTTACCTTTTACATCTATGGAAATTGAGCCTGCGGGCTTAAGTTCCGGTGTTAAAGCTATTCCTCCGACATATTCCTTATCCGCATAAAACATTATATTTGTAATATAGTGTTCCGGAGTCATCGGATGGACTATTTCACCAACTCTGACTTTAATTTCCTGACAGTCGCCGTTTGCGTCCGTGCAACATTTCATTGTGTTTTTTATTACCAAAGGAAGATGTTTTTTGTGGCTTTCACCTACTGTAACAATATCGTCTTTTGTTTTTAATGCGTCATCTTTCAGGTTAAATACTTTTGAAGCGGCACCGCATACGGGACATTTTTCGGGTGCATTTTCTTTTAAATGTACATAACCGCATACCGAACAAACTAAGGCTTTTTGCATACATCCTCCAATCTTAGATAAAATATTATAGATAAAATTTTATCTATTTAAAAGTTTGATGTCAACGAGTTTATAACGAGTTTATCTTTATATAACAAAGTTTTATTTTCCTAACTAAAAATATTGAATAAAAAAGGACCGAATTTAAAATGTGAAAAATTTGTAAAACATATTTTCTTGTTGAAAAATAGTGTAAAAAAAGTTAGAATATTGGATAAATGTACAATATTAATAAATAATAAATAGGGAAAACCATGAAAAAAATTTTAATTATGTCTTTTTTGGCTTGCATTTGTTGCGGATTGACAACAAATTCTTATGCGGGAGAAATTTCGGTCGGTGGAAAAATAACTTCGCTTAATAAAGGTGTTAAAGGTATTCAGGTAAGTATTGATAACCGAATTTATGAAACCGACGATAACGGCTGTTATACGGCAGAACATATACAAACCGATACTGCACCTGTAATAAAAATCGAAACGAAAAAATTCGGTTCTTCTCCGAACTTCATAAAAATCGCAAATATTAATGAGAATATGAACAATGCGGATTTTGTTGTTTACGGAGAGATAAGCGGACAGGTAACGTATAACGGTATTCCTTTAAACAATGCAATTGTAAAAATAAATGACAGAAATCAGGAATACATTACCGACCAAAACGGGAACTACAGAATTTTAAATGTCGGGCTGAATCAGGAATATACAGTTACGGTTTCAAGTAAGGGATATACGATTGAACCTAAAAAGACAATTTTGAATTCCGTAAAACCTGCAGTTGAAGTAAGCACGGAAACGGTTGATACCGCCAAAGCATCCTCAAAGAAAACAAAAAATAACGAAGAATTCGCCGTATCCGAAGAGAAAGAAGATAATATTTTGAATTTTGAAGCGGAAGTTTCGAAATATTCCGTTACGATTACAGTTATGAAAGGTTTGATGCCTTTGGAAAATACCGAGATTACCGTTAATAACGATAAGAAGAATAAATATAAGACCGACAAAGACGGTATTTGTAAAATAGAAAATTTAATTTATGACGGTAAATACATAATCAGGGCAGAAAAGAAGGGTGTTGTTTTTGCCAAGAGAATACAGACGATAGAAAAACTTAACCGTGACGAAAAAATCGGTTTCGAGGCATTTTTGGATGTTTCGGGAAATGTCAGTATAGACAACGAACCGTTTGCAAATGTAATTGTAGAATGCGGAGACAGAAAAGTAAAAACCGATAAGAACGGCACTTACATATTTAAAAATGTAGAACCGAATAAACCTTATGAAATAAAAGCCGTCAGCAGTATATTTAGTTTTGAACCGATCCAAATTCCCATAAAGAGTTTGAAGAGTTCAATAGCGGAAAACAATTTTAAGACGGTTACCGGTGTTAAAAATGCGGAGAATGAATCTTTGGAGAAAAAGGCACTCTTTTTGCAGGAAAAGAAAATAAAGCTTAATGCTCAGAAAAAAGAGACTGCAAGAATAGAAAAAGAAGAGAAAATAAAACAGAAAGCCGTTGACGCCGAAACAAAGAAGCTGCAGGCCGAAGAAGATTTGAAAGTTAAAGAAGAAGTTCGTCAGGAACAGGAAAGAATAAAAGAAAAGCAATTATTGGAAGAAAGACAGTTCGCCGAGTATATGGCAACGCTTGAAGAGGAAAAAGAAAAAGCTAAAAATGCCGCCGAAGATAAAATAGTTAAAAAACTTAAAGGTGAACAACAGGCTCAGCCTGCCGAAGAAGCAAAAGAAGAAAAGCCGGTTGCGGAACCTGTTGCGGCAGAACAGCCCGCAGAGGAAGAATTATTGTCCATACAGGGAAGAGTAATGGAAAATAAAGACGGCGTAGCCGATGTACAAATAATGTTGATTATGCCGCCGGAAACGAAAAAATATTCGACCGATAAAAACGGTTTCTACAAGATAACCGGATTGGAGAAAAATAAAAATTATGTCATAACCGTTCTTGCCGATACAAAGACGGCGAATTTATCTCCGAAATCCAGAATTTATAAAGATTTAAGTACGAGTATGAAAAATCAAAATTTCTATTATGTAATTGAAAACAATAACGAAGAATCAACCGGAGAAGAAAAGAAATAAAGATATGAAAACCGTAAAAGTAAAATTAAAGAATAATCCTTATTCAATAATTTTTTCAAACAATAACGAAGATTTGATAAAATCGTTTAATTCTTTTATCCCTGCAAAGAAAGTGTTTTTTATTTCCGACAGTAATGTCGCTCCGTTGTATTTGAAAAAACTTTCCGATATTTTAAAAAAAGAAAAGTTTGAAGTTCATTCTTACGTGTTTAAAGCCGGGGAACAATCCAAAAATTTAAAAACTTTGTCCGATATTTATAACTATGCACTCGGTATCGGTATAGACAGAAAATTTACCGTTGCGGCGTTGGGCGGAGGAGTGGTAGGCGATACTGCCGGTTTTTTTGCCGCCACTTATATGAGAGGGATAAAACTGGTACAGATACCGACGTCGCTTCTTGCGATGGTGGATTCTTCCATAGGCGGGAAAACGGGTGTAAACATTGAGGGCGGCAAAAATATTGCGGGAGCTTTTTATCAGCCTCAATTTGTCTATATAAATTCCGATTTTTTAAGAACTCTCGACTGCCAGAATATAAAGAACGGTATGGGCGAAGTCGTAAAATATGCAATTACTTTCAGTTATGATTTTTTTAAAAAGTTAAATAAAATTTTTGAAAATTCCATAGTCGAACAGAACGATTTTGACGAGATAATATATGAATGCTGTAAGTTTAAGGCAAACATTGTTGAAAAAGACGAAAAAGAAGTATCGGGTGTAAGAGAACTTTTAAATTTCGGGCATACTTTCGCACATGCGTTGGAAACAATTACAAAATACAAAAAATTTTTTCACGGTGAAGCCGTAGCCATAGGAATATTATTTGCGGCAAATTTGGCGGTAAAAATAAATTTCTGCACGGAAAAAACCAAAGAAGAAATATATCAAACGGTGATAAACGCAGGGTTTAAAAGTAAGACCGGATTAAAAACAAAAGATGCAAAAAAAATATTGGAATTGATGAAAAAAGATAAAAAATCAATATCAAAAACGATAAGGTTTGTACTTCCGAAACAGACAGGCAAAGCTGTTTTCGGTATAGAAGTAAAAGATTCGATAATCTTAAAAACAATAGAGGAATTTTTAAAATGAAAAAAATATTAATTGTTAACGGACCTAATTTAAATATGTTAGGCACCAGAGAACCTGAAGTATATGGCAAAACAACATTAAAAGATATTGAAAACGAAATTAAATCCGCCGCGGAAAAAAACGGAGTTGAAGTTGATTTTTTTCAGTCAAACCACGAGGGTGATATAGTTGACAAAATATGTGCATCGAAAAATGTTTTTGATGCAATAATTATAAACCCGGCGGCATATACGCATACGTCGGTTGCAATAAGAGATGCAATTGCGGCAGTTGAAATACCGACGATAGAAGTGCATATTTCAAATGTTTATTCCAGAGAAGATTTTCGTCATACTTCACTGATTGCACCGGTATGTAAAGGGCAGATTGCGGGGCTTGGCGTGAAAGGATATATTTTGGCTTTGGAATATTTTGCCCGATAGGGGGAGTTAAAAAAAACTTGAAAAAGATATAAATAATTTGTATAAATATATCCGTTGCAAAAATGCGTCATTAGCTCAATTGGTAGAGCAAACGGCTCTTAACCGTTAGGTTATAGGTTCGATTCCTATATGACGCATATGATTGAAAAGAAGCTTTCCGAACAAACTTCGTTTACACAACAGGAAAAAGGGAATCAGTCTTTCTCATAAAAAAACATTGACAAATCGATTAATATATACTTAAATATACAGGTAAGCTTAAAAGCTTGCTTTTAAAAAAGTCCTCACAGGACTATAAACAGTAAAGGAGTAGAAGTAAATGGCACAAGGCAAAGTAAAATGGTTCAACGACCAGAAAGGTTACGGATTCATTTCCAACAATGACGGTTCAGGCGATGTTTTCGCACATTATTCTGCAGTTCAGTCAGAGGGTTTTAAATCTCTTTCTGAAGGCGACAATGTAGAATTCGACGTTGTTGAATCCGAAAAAGGACCTAAAGCAGCTAATATAAAGAAAATATAATTTTCTAATAATTATAGCTGGTAAACGCTCTGTTTAATTATAAACAGAGCGTTTTTTGATGAAAGGAGTACCTATGAACGACAAAAAACTGTTGAGAATTTTTCTTAAAATAATAATATGTTTTATACTGTGTGCTTGGGCGTTGGTTGCGGCATTACATTTTACGCTCGCTTATGTTGCTTCCCTTCCCGGTACAAAAGAAAAAATCATATCTTCGGTAAAAGAACAACTTAATGCGGATGTGAATATCGGTTCGATATCTGCCGGTATATATGCATTAAAAGTAAATGATGTGTCTTTAAGTGTCGAAGGTAAAAATATTGCCGACTCGGATTTTATTTATGTACGCTTTTCTCTTATACATTTAATTAAAGGACATTTGAGAATAAATAATATTATTATAAATAAATTCGATTTGACCGTAATAAAAGATAAAGACGGCAAATTTAATTTTGAGCCGATACTTCAAGCTCCCGCATTTACCGGCGAACCCGAACCGCAGGAACAGAAAAAAGACGACGAAGAAGATGACGATGTATTCGATATACTTATACAAAAAATAAATTTTAATGATTTTTGCATTAAATATATTGACGAACGGGAAGAAACTTCTTTTGTCGTAAACAGACTGACTTTTGTAACCGATAATTTCGGCTTGGAAAAACCTTTTGATACGTCCGTTTATTCAAATGTTTCGGTTAAAAATAAAGATGTAAGTGTCGAAGATTTGAATGTATTTATAGCTTCTACGATAAATCTTAACTCGTTAAAAATGAATGAAGCCGAAATTGCAATTAATAATTTTATTTTGAGATTGGAAAATACCGTTGTTGTAAGTACGGGGACGGTATCGAACTTTGAAAATCCCAAAATAAATTTAAATACGAAAATTTCAAATTTGTCTTCGGAAACATTTAAAAATATTGCTGATATACCGAAGTTTTTAATACCGGAAATAAATATAAATACGTTGTTAAACGTAAACTTAAATGAAAGTTTGCTGAATATTGAAAAATTCTCCGTAAATGTTTTGGATTGCAGTGTTGATGCCGACGGAAAAATAAATTATTCCGATGAGTTGAAATACGATATAAATGTAATAATAAATCTTATACTTGATAAAATTACACAGGTAGCGGAATTGACCAAAGATTATAAGGCAACGGGAATAATCGGTTCAAAATTAAATATAACAAACGAAGCTTCGATAATAAGCGGGAATCTTTCTCTTATAAACGTTGCGGCATTTTTGGAACAGTTTGGAAATATTACCGATGTAAATTCCGATATAACAATAAAAAGTATTGACGATATAAATATGCCGTCTCTCACGGGGAAAATAAATTCTTATCCGTTTGTCGGTTCTGCATCTTATGTTGCCGACGACAAAAAAGGAAAGCTTAAAGCCAATTTCTTTGCCGACAGAATTTACGGAAAAATGAGCAAAGAATACGAAGAAAAACAAAAGAAAGCCGAAGAACAACAAAAAAATGAAACACAACCGAAAGAACAGACCGACGAAGAAAAAGATAAAATTTTAAAAGATTTCAATGAGCAACAGGTTAAACAGGAGATAGACGAAAATAAAAATATTTCTTCGCAGACGGAACAAAATTCTTCTTTTAAACCTATAGACGTTGAAGTTTACTTTAAAGTTAATCACATAAATGTTCCTTACTTTCTCGGGAAAGATATTAAATTTAAAATGGATATGCTTAACGTAACACCGGAACTTGATAAGCTTGAAGGCATACTGAGCCTTACTACCGCAGACGGAACAATAAAAGATATTTATAAATTAACGGAATCAAATGTGTTGATAAAAGGGATGTTTTTGTCTTTAAGAATTGTAAGCAACGTTGTAAACGCATTGAACGTTTTGGATATTTTAAATTCCATAGGAAGTGCCGTAATATCTTCGTCCAAAGATAACGAAAATATTTCCGTGATGTCTGCCGAAGATTCCGAAAACAGAAAACAAAAGTCTGACGGACAGATAGATTTTTTGTCGTTTATTACGGCAATGAATTTTAAAAACGGTAAGGGTGTTTTTAAAAATTGTTCTTTTGTATCAAACCTTATGTCATTTAAAGTTGCGGGCAATATCGATTTTAAAGAAAATCTTGTTGATATGTGTTTCACTTTAACAATAATATTATTTACAAAAAACGAAAATGAACAATATACTACCAACGTCCACAATGCAAGCTCATGGATGAAAAATTCAGACAGTATAATTACAAATATGGCTGAAAATGTCGCAACTTTTTTAGAAAAAACTAATCAGGCGGCTAACAGTTATCTTTCAGAATCTGATACTCAATCCATTGCAAAAGAAATGGACGCCAGAATAGAAGAAATTGTTTCAGATGCCAATTACCAATTAGGCGACAGATTTTTATTTGCAG
>CALGGE010000029.1 GCA_937916125.1 uncultured Elusimicrobia bacterium
CCGTGAAAATTTCAAGCGAATGGTTTTCGTGTTTGCGAAAACAAGAAAACTGAGCCGGAAACTCCGCTACGCAATTTTTCTTTTTGGTATCTTTCGAAAGGATAGAGTTTTGTGTAACAAAAGAAAAGCGACTGTGCAGATGGTTGCCACCGGATCTTACACAGCCGCCGACTTTCGCACCCGAAGATGCGAAAGATACAATTATAAGAATAAATCAACATAGCTCTTGATTTATTCTTACAAATTTTTAAACGACTGTTTTTGGAGTGGCAACCCTTTTGTTCAAAAACAAAGAGTATCCTTTCGGATATCCAAAAACATTTATTATTAAGTTTATAAAGAGATTATACCATAACTGAAAATTTTTATCAATAGAAAAATTAGCAAAAAATTTTTAAATATTGTACAATATCGTAAAATATTGGAGCTATCATTTATAATTATTTTAGGTATAAGTATGAAAAAATTAATTGTCTTATCAATATTGATGTTTATATGTTCACTTTCTTTCGCCGATGAAAATATGGTAAAAGGCAATAAACAGTATACGAAAGGAAATTTTGATAAAGCCATAGAATATTATTTAAAAGCCAAAGATAAAAAAGGAGCTGATCCGCTTGTCAATTACAACTTGGCAAACGCATATTATAATAAGGGCGATTTCGACAATGCAATGACAGCTTACGATACGGCATTAAAAAATACTGAAGATATAAATTTAAAAAGTGTCATTCTTTACAATATGGGAAATACCGCCTACAGAAAACAGGATACCGACTTGGCAATGAACTATTATAAAGCCTGTTTAAAACTAAACCCGTCGGATGTGCAGGCAAAACAAAATATAGAATTTTTACAACAGGATAACCGACAAAATCAACAGAACAACAAAAACAAAGATAAGAATAAAGATAAAAATAAACAGGATAAAAACAACAAAGATAACCAAGACAAACAGGATCAAAACAAAGATAAAAACGATAAAAAAGATAATAACGAAAAAGATAAAAATGATAAGCAGGATAAGGACAAAAATAAGGACAAAGATAAAGATAAAGATAAAGATAAAAACAATGACAAACAGGATAAAAACGACGAAAACAAAAAAGACGAACAAAATTCCGGACAACATCTGTTAGACTATTTCGATAAACAAGACAAACAAAATAACGACAAAGCCAAAGCCGCAGATGTAAAAGTAAAGGCAAAGAGCGGAAAGATATGGTAAAAACTATGAATAAAATAAAATTTCTTAAAAAACTTTTTGTAGCGGTATTTGTTTTATTATCGTCGGTATTGTATGCCGATAACATTCAAATGAATTCTTCCGTCAACAGAACGGAAGTAGCATTAAACGAAACTCTGCAGTTGACAATTTCCGTAAGCGGAGACACCCGCAAACTTCCGGAGTTTTCTTTACCGACGCTTACGGACTTTAACGTTTACGGAACTTCACAATCGAAAAGTTTTTCCATGGTGAACGGAAATGTAACCAATACGACAAGCTACATTTATACATTAAGTCCCAAAAAAACGGGAGATTACGAAATACCGTCGTTCAGTTTAAAGTATAACGGAGAAACTTACGAAACAACACCCGTAAAAATTACGGTAACCGATGCAAAAACGGTCAATTCCGTTTCCGTACAGAACGCACAAATTCCTCCGCAGAAACAAACTTCCCAAGTTTATAATTTCGATACGTCCAAAGCCGTTTTCGTGCAGGCAAAAACAAATAAAAAGACAGCATATATAAACGAAAAAATAATTTATACTTTCTCTTTCTATACTTCGGTAAATTTACTGTCAAATCCGTCTTATCAGGCACCGAATTTTACGGGATTTTTTACCGGCAACACTTCACAAAACAATTACAGAACACAAATTAACGGAAGAGATTACGTTGTAACGGAAGTTTCAACCGAGCTGTATCCTCAACAAGAGGGCAACATTACCATTGACGCCGCAAAAATTGTGGTATCGATAGAAGATTTTTCAAAAAATTATGACGATTTCTTTTCTTCATTTTTCAGAAGAAGCAAAAATGTGGAACTTACTACGGATAAGATAAATATTAAAGTTTCAAAAGTTCCCGGCAATATTGATATGGTAGGCAGTTTTAAAATGACCGCCACGACGGATAAAAAAGATAAAAAAGAAAATGAACCGTTTGATTTAAAAATAGTTATAACCGGCTCGGGAAACATTAAAACGATAAAAGAACCTGAAATTTCTTTATCGGATAATTTAAAAAAATACGAAACTTCCGAGAGAATATTGAAAGCCGGTGATAAAGAAACGGGGAAAGAATTTACCACTTTAATTATGCCGCTTGAGGCAGGTGAGGGCGAAATAAAAATTCATCCTCAGAAATATTTCGATATGGCGACAAGACAGACAAAAACTATCCCCGAAAAAAACATAAAAGTTAATATTATTGAGGATAAGAATAAACAGGTTCAAGCCCCGGTAGCAGACAGCGGAACAGCCAACCAAAACAGCTATAACAATTTCGGCACACCACAACCGAATATCGATTTTTCTTTTATATTTAAAATTTATAATTTCTTAAAGAAACCGATTTTATGGATAACGGTCGGCTGTTTGGTAATTCTGTATTTCTTAATAAAATTGATTTTAAAATTTATCGAGTACAGGAACAAAGACCAACAAAAATTAAAAAATAAAAAAGCCTATAAGAAAGCAAAAAAATATTTTCATAAAGCTAAAAAAGCCGATATCCCGAAAGATTTTTATGAATTTATGTATAAAGGAATATTGGAGTATTTTGCTTCCGTACTCGGCAAATCCGCAGACGGCTTAACGGCTTATCAGATAAGAAAGGATTTGGAAGAAAGAAATATTGCTCCCGATTTAATTAAACAGGTTGAAGACATTATAGACGAATGTTCTATCATTTTATATTCGCAAAGTTCCGGTTCTTCAACGGGAAATTTATCGGATTTTTATGATAAGGCTTTTAACGTTATGAAAAAACTGGATTTATAATTAAGAATTTATAATTGAAAACAATAAAAGAGACTTGGAGATTATTATTAATTCCCAAGTCTCTTTTATTTCTATATTGTTAAAATTACATTACCAATTTTACTACCGCAACTTCGGCATTGTCGCCCTTTCTTAAGCCAAGCTTAAATATCTGAGTATATCCGCCGTTTCTGTCTTTATAACGGGGAACCAACACATCAAATACTTTTTTAACAACATCTTTATTTGCTATTTCGGAATGCAATGCTTTTTTAGCATTTAAATCTGCGGATTTTGCTTTAGTTAAAAGTTTTTCCGCAAATCTGACAACTTCTTTTGCTCTGGGAACTGTAGTCGTAACTTTTTCGTGCAAGAACAAAGATGTAGTCATATTTCTCATCATAGCTTTCTTGTGAGACGGTGTAACCGCCAATTTTCTTGTATTGAGATTTTTAATCATTATATATTCTCCTTCAAAGACAACCCGATTGCTGCCAATTTTTCTTTAATTTCTTTAAGAGAAGTTTTGCCGAATTTATCAAACTCCATCAAATCCACTTCGGAATAAGTAATCAACTGACCGATAGTTTCGATTTCGGCATTCTTCAAGCTGTTGGAAGCTCTTGTCGTTAAATCTAAAATATTTATAGGCTGAGCTTTCAAAGCTTCTTCTTTATTTTCCTGTTTTACCGGTTCTTCTTCTATATCTATATTTTGTGAAGTTTCTTCATCTACAAGTTCGGCTTCACCGGTGAAAATAGTAAGAGATTTCCTTAATATTTTTGCGGATTCTATCAAAGCATCCTGAGGAGAAACCGCACCGTCCGTCCATATTTCCATTACAAGTCTGTCATAATTCAAATCCTGCCCGACTCTGGTATTTTCAACTTCGTAGTTTACTTTAACTACGGGAGAAAATAACGCATCCATAACTATGGTGTTGGCAGCATATTTATGATTCTTAATTTCGTCCGCTCTCAAATAACCTCTTCCTTTGGAAACTTCCATTTCCATTTCAAGGTTTGTTCCCGCATCAATATTTGCAATTTCCTGTTCGGGATTCATTATCTCAACGGAAGCATTTTTTTCAATATCCGCAGCCGTAATCTGTCCGCCTTTATTGACTTTAAGGAATATTTTTTCCGGGCCGTCGGAATTAAGCTTTACTCTGATTTTTTTGAGATTAAGAACTATCTGCAAAGCATCTTCTCTTACGCCTTTCAAAATTGCATATTCGTGATCTGCACCTTTAATCGTTACGGAAGTTATTGCAGCACCTTCAATACTTGAAAGCAAAATTCTTCTTAAAGAATTTCCGATAGTATTGCCGTATCCTCTGTCGAAAGGCTGAGCAACAAATCTTCCGAAAGTTTTTGTAGCTGTTTTTTCTTCCAATTCCAATTTTTTTAATTTTTCTAAATCCGGCATTTTCATATTATGTTAACTCCGTTTTAACCGCTTTTTATGCGGATATTTTTAAAACTTATTATTTTGAATAGAATTCAACTATCAACTGACCGTTAATAGGATGTGAAAAATCTTCCTTTAAAGGTTCGTTGAGAACTTTTCCCTCTATTGCATCTTTATTAAAAGATAACCAGCTCGGTACTGCAACAGGGTTTTCCATAAGTTTTTTCAAAACAGCATTGTCTTTATAGCTGTTCTTTACGGTAATAACATCGTCTTTTTTAACCTGATATCTGGGAACGTCAATCTTTTTACCGTTAACAACAATCAATCCGTGCATAACCATCTGTCTTGCCATTTTTCTGGAATAAGACAACCCGAGTTTATATACAACGTTATCAAGTCTCATTTCAAGGAGCTTTAACAATTCATCACTTGTAAGTCCGGGCATTTTTTCGGCAACGATAAAGTATCTCTTAAACTGCTGCTCGGTTAAACCGAATACTCTTCTTGCTTTCTGTTTTTCTCTCAAATGTTTCCCGTAGTCGGAAATTTTGCCTTTCTTTGCTCCGTGCTGTCCGGGTGCATTTTTACCTCTTTTTCTGTCCAATGCACACTTGGTGGAACATCTTTCGCCTTTCAAAAATAATTTTTCTCTTTCTGCTCTGCACTGTTTGCAGGCTGAACCAATATAACGAGCCATCTATTAAAATCCTCCGATTAATTTTTACTTTTAATTTATACTATTATACTCTTCTCGGTTTCGGCGGACGACATCCGTCATGAGGAACAGGTGTAATATCCTTAATTGCCGATATCATAAGACCTGCGGACTGAAGACCTCTGATTGCGGTTTCTCTTCCCGGTCCGGGACCTTTAACAAATACGGAAACCTGTTTTACTCCGCAGTCCATAGCTTTTTTACCTACTGCATTTGCCGTCATCTGAGCGGCAAACGGAGTTCCTTTTTTTGCACCTTTAAAACCCGAACCGCCTGCCGATGCCCATACTATTGCGTTACCTTTATCGTCGGTAATGCTTACTATGGTGTTATTAAATGTTGACTGTATATATGCTCTTGCCATACCGCCGGCAAATCTTACTTTTCTTTTTGATGTGGTAGTTTTCTTTTTATCTTCTGCCATTTTATTTTTTAAGCCTCCAACTTAAATTATCTCTTATTACTTAGAGTCGAATTATTTCTTTGCACCTTTAGCCTGTGCTGCTTTTCCTGCACCTGCACCTACGGTCTTTCTCTTACCTCTTCTTGTTCTTGCGTTCGTTTTACTTCTCTGACCGCGTACGGGAAGGTTTCTTTTATGTCTGGAACCTCTGTAACTTCCGATATCTATCAATCTCTTTATGTTAGCCTGAATTTCTCTTCTCAAATCACCTTCAACTTTATATTCTTTCGTTATAAGGTTGTTGATTTGGTTAACTTCTGCTTCGGTTAAGTCTTTAATTCTCTTTGCGGGATCCATATTCAATTCTTCGATTATTGCATCCGAAAGAACGGGACCGATACCGTAAATATATCTTAAAGCTATATCCAATCTTTTATTTTTTGGTAAATCCACACCGGCAACTCTTGCCATTCTGCTTGTCCTCCGTTAAAAACTTTTATTTTTTACTTTTTATTTTTTATAAAACTTCAATGTTTACACTATCCCTGTCTCTGTTTGTGTCTGGGGTCTTCGCAAACTACTCTTACTACACCTTTTCTCTTAATAACCTTACACTTTTGGCATATAGGTTTTACTGATGCTCTGACTTTCATTTTTTACTCCTGTTTATTTGTCTCTATATGTTATTCTTCCTCGTGTTAAATCATACGGAGAAAGTTCAACTCTTACTTTATCACCGGGCAGAATTTTAATATAGTGCATACGCATTTTACCGCAGATATGTGCCAATATTACATGACCGCCTTCTATTTCAACTTTAAACATTGCATTGGGAAGCGATTCAAGAATCTTACCCGTAACTTCAATTTTTTCTTCTTTTGCCATTTTTTTATTTACCTTCTGCTCAACTAAAAATAAATGTCACCTTTACTTTTTGGTTAATATCTCATAACCTGTTTCGGTAACGGCAACACTATGTTCAAAATGAGCACACATACTACCGTCTCTTGTTACGACAGTCCATCTGTTGGAAAGTACATCTACTTTGTACGTTCCCGCATTGACCATCGGTTCTATAGCCAGCACCATCCCCGGTACCATTCTGGGACCTGTTCCGGATTTTCCGAAATTAGGTATGCTCGGTTCTTCGTGTAAATTTCTTCCCACACCGTGACCGCAATAATCACGGACAATAGAAAAACCGAAAGGCTCTACATAACTTTGGACTGCGTAGGAAATGTCCCCAATCCTGTTGCCCGGTTTGACCTGTTCTATAGCTTTATATAATGAGTCTTCCGTAACACGTAACAGTTTTTCCGTATCGGATGATATTTTACCTACTGGATACGTATAAGCCGCGTCCGAATTGTACCCCTGATAAATACACCCTACGTCTACCGTTACTATGTCGCCCGAAGAAAGTTCGCGAGAGTCATTCGGTATCCCGTGAACCAGCTCATCGTTAACCGAAACACATGCCGACCCGGGAAATCCTCCATACCCGAGAAAAGCCGGTTTCATTTTAAAAGAACTTATCATTCTATATACTTCAACATCTATATCTTTTGTAGTAATACCCGGTTTGATAAATGTTTTCAAACTTTCTAAAATTTCAGCGGTTGCTCTACAGGCAACTCTCATTTTATCTAATTCTTGTTTACTCTTAAGTTCTATATTTGCCATTTTTAAGAAAAAGCTCCGCTTTTTGTTCTATCCCTCAAATTTGCTTCGCAAATTTTCAATTGCCGTTCATTATATATTATACATTATACATTGTACATTGTCGTTTTGTACATTGTACATTGTCGTTAAAGGCTTTTCACCGCAGCTTCAATCTGTGCAAAAACTTCGTCGGGGCTTACTGCTCCGTCAATTTTTGCTATACAACCTTTCTTCTCATAATATTCCGCCAAAGGCTTGGTCTGTTTTTCATAAACATCAAGTCTTTCTTTAATCGTGGCAGGATTATCGTCTTTTCTCTGCACAAGTTCTTTACCGCAGAAATCACATATGCCCTCTTTTTTAGGCGGTTTCAATTCAATATTGAAACTTCCTCCGCAAGAACCGCATACTCTTCTTCCTGCAAGTCTCTTGATAATTTCTTCCTGAGCTATATCGATATAAAAAACTACGGAAACTTTTCTGCCTTGTTCCTGCAAGAATTTATCAAGCTCTTCCGCCTGAAATATAGTTCTGGGGAATCCGTCCAACAAAAAGCCGTTTTTGCAATCGTCTTTTTGAAGTCTTTTGAAAACCATTGCATTAATAACAGCATCGGGAACAAGTTGCCCCGATGTAAGATACTTTGCAAAGGAGGGATCATCTTTTGCTTCTCTTATCATATCGCCCGTCGAAAGATGAACCACGTTGAACTTACTGCTGATAGTCTTAGCTTGAGTGCCTTTTCCCGCACCCGGAGGACCAAACAAAATAAAATTAAATTGTTTCATATTTACCCGTTGTTCGCATATCGCGTAAAAAATTTTATCGTAATATATTACAAAAATAAAAAAAGAAAATCAAGAGTTTTGTTTAGGTCAAAATACATTTTGCCGTTTTTTTATTATAATAAAGTGAAAATTTTATTTGTAATATTTTTAAAAAATGGTATAATTAAAAACTTCAATAAAAATTTTGTTCGAGAAAAATACAAACGAGGTACGATATGTTAAGAGAAGATGTTCGAAATGTTGCAATTATTGCCCACGTAGATCACGGTAAAACAACAATAGTAGATTCTATGTTAAAACTTGCGGGACAATGGACCGTAAAACAGGACGAAGCACAGGATATGGTGCTTGATTCCGACCCTATAGAAAGAGAAAGAGGGATAACCATTCTTGCAAAGTGTACTTCAATAAATTATAACAATCATACCATAAACATTGTCGATACTCCGGGACACGCCGATTTCGGTAGTGAAGTGGAACGAGTTTTAAAAATGGTTGACGGTGCAATCCTTATGGTAGATGCCGCCGAAGGTCCTATGCCACAGACGAGATTTGTGCTAAGGAAGGCTTTGGAACTGGGACTCAATCCGATAGTTGTAATAAATAAAATGGATAAGCCGCAGGCAAATGCAAGCAAAGCTATCGACGATATTTTTGAACTTTTTATGAAACTTGGTGCTACGGACAGGCAGTTGGATTTCCCAATATTTTACGCTTCAGGTCGAGATGGCTGGGCAAGCACGATGATAGATAAAAAAGGAACGGATGTCGCACCTCTTTTGGACGGTATAATAAAATATGTTCCAGCACCGGAAGCCGATAAAGAAAAACCTCTTCAAATGCAGATAACAATGATAGACTACAATAACTTTTTGGGAAGAGTCGGTATAGGCAGAATTTTAAACGGTGCAATCAAAAAAGGTCAAACTGTTTTGCTTGTAAATAAAGATGAAACCAAGCAAGCCAAAGCCGTAAAAATAGAAAAGTTTTTGGGACTTTCAAAAGTGGAAGTCGAAGACGCCTATGCGGGCGATATAGTTTCCATATCGGGGCTTGAAGGATTGAAAGTCGGCGATACCGTCTGTCAGCTTGACAATCCGCTTCCGCTTGAACCTTTGGCAATAGACGAGCCGACAATATCAATGGATTTTCTTGTTAACGATTCTCCTTTTGCGGGACGTGAGGGAAAATTCTTAACATCTCGTCATTTAAAATCTCGTCTTGAAAAAGAAGCTCAAACAAATGTCGGTTTAAAAGTTGAAGAGCTCGAGGGCGAGGGCAGATTTAAAGTTTCCGGGCGAGGAGAACTTCATTTAACCGTTCTGATAGAAAATATGAGAAGAGAGGGGTTTGAACTTGCCGTATCAAGCCCGGAAGTTATTTTTAAGGAAGTTGACGGGCAGATGTGCGAACCTATGGAATATCTTATTCTTGATATAGATTCCGATTTTCAGGGAGTAGTTTTTGAACTTATCGGTAAAAGAAGTGCAAGGCTTGAAAATATGGTCAGCGAGGGAAAAGACCATCTTCGTTTGGAATACATTGTCCCGTCCAGAGCATTAATCGGTTTTAAAAACGAGTTTTTAACCGCCACCAAAGGAACGGGAATTATGCACCACAGTTTTTACGGATATTTGCCGAAAGCAGATATTTCTTCCATAAGGGGCAACGGTGTATTTATTGCCATGGCGGCAGGAAAAACTACCGCTTATGCTCTGCATAATTTGGAAGACGGCGGGCAGATGTTTGTCGGTCCGGGAGAAGAAGTATATGAGGGAATGATTGTCGGTCAAAATTCCCGTGAAAGAGACCTTGTCGTTAATCCGTGCAAACCTAAAAAGCTTACCAATATGAGAAGTAAAGCTGCCGACGAAGCATTAACGCTTACTCCGCACAGAGTTATGAGTTTGGAACAGTCCGTAGAATATATTGCTCCCGACGAGCTTGTAGAAATTACACCTACGGCTTTAAGATTGAGAAAGAAAATTTTAGGTGCGTTGGACAGAAAAAGAACCGCCAGAAACGAGAGATATGAAGAAGCGATGATGGAAGAATAGGAACAAAAAGCGAAACTTTTTGTTGTTGAACAGTTGAGAACGGAAATGTACAATGTATGATGTACAATGTACAATGAACGGAAAACGGAAACGACGAGATTCTTCACTACGTTCAGAATGACAACAACTACAACAGCGAGATGCTTCGACAAGCTCAGCATGACAGAACGACAGTTGAAGAGTTGATGATGCGGAGCAAATTTTGGAAATTCGGAGGACAGATGGTCAGAGGTAATGAGGTGTCGGCAGTTCCCGTAGCAGAGGTATTTTTTTCATATCAGGGTGAGGGTATATACGCGGGACAACCTCAAATTTTTGTTCGTTTTTCAGGATGCAATTTACGTTGCAACTACTGCGACACTACAAAAGCCTTAACCGCAACTGCAGATAAGGATACAAAATATTTTACCGCACAGGCATTAAGCGAATATATTTTAAATATTTATGAAAAAAATAAAAAATTATTTTTTAACAAACGTGGCAAACCTGTTATTTCTTTTACGGGCGGAGAACCTTTGATATATGCCGAATTTTTGACGGAACTGTTCCGTAAATATATCAAAAAAATTTTTAGCATTTATATGGAAACTAACGGCTCTCTGCCGGAACAAATAAAAAAAATTTATAAGTATTGTGATGTTGTTGCCATGGATATAAAATTTAAATCCGCCTGCGGGACGGATTTATTAAAAAAACATAAAGAATTTTTGGAAATATGTAAAGATAAAGCTTTTATTAAAACCGTAATTACAGAAGATACAAAAAAGGAAGAATTTATTAAAGCAGTTGAACTTATATCAAAAACTTCAAAAAAAATAAAATTTGTTATTCAGCCTTCGGGTTTTGATGATGTTATAAATAAAAAAGTTTTTGAGTTTTATTCAATAGCCGTAAACAAACTTGAAGATGTTAGAATTTTACCTCAATTGCATAAACTTTGGCAAATCGCTTAATCCTGCCGTTGTCGGTAGTTGTCGTTGAAACTTTTCAACTCTTCAACTGTCGTTGTAGTTGTTGTCATTCTGAACGTAGTGAAGAATCTCGTCGTTTCCGTTTTCCATTCATTGTACATTGTACATCATACATTGTACATTGTCGTTTTCAACTGTTCAACTAAAATCGCTTCGCTTTTTGTTCTAATCGTCGGGTCTTCTACGCCTGCTTCTTTAAATCCTTTAGCTCTTAACTTACAAGAATCACATTTTCCGCAGGGTTTATCTTTGCCGTTATAACAACTCCAAGTTTTTTCATAAGGGACTTTCAATTTCATACCGAGCTTAATTATATCGCCTTTCGAATATTTTTCTATCGGTGCAACAATTTCTATTCCGTTACCCAACGCTTTCATCACTTTTTGCATAGCCTTTAAATATTGCGGTGTACAGTCGGGATAAGAAGAAAAATCAACGGCATTTATTCCTATAAAAATTTTTTGAGCATTTATAGTTTCGGCATAAGAAATCGCATAGGATAAAAAGATTGTGTTTCTGCCCGGCACGTATGTGGATGGTACAAAACCGGCTTTTATGGTTCTGTGTTCGGGAATTTTGTGTTCCGTACCGATTAATGAACTTTTATTCCACGGGACGGAAGTTTTAATTACATGATATTGAAGTTTTAAACTTTTGGCAAAATTAACGGCATTTTCCACTTCTTTCTTATGACGTTGTCCGTAATCAAAAATTAAACAATGGCAATCATAACCTTTACTCATTGCATAATATAATACCGTAGTGGAATCAAGCCCGCTTGAAAATAAAACGACAGCTTTTTCCGTAAAAATTTTTTTCATAAACTTACTACCGCCTGTGAAGTATCGCTTTCCCACACTTCAACTTCATATACTTTTATATCTTCCGTTTCAAAAACTTTCATTTCGTTAAAAATAAATGCGGCAATGTTTTCCGCAGTGGGATTTATTTTATTAAAAGGTTCCGTTTCGTTTAAATATTTGTGATCGAGTTTTGCCATAATTGTACCGAGCCGTGCTTTCATATCTGTAAAATCAACAAGCATACCTATTTCGTCAAGTTTTGTACCGCACAAACATACGCGTACTTTCCAGTTATGTCCGTGCAGATTTTCGCATTTACCTTTATACCCTCTTAATGCGTGTGCCGAAGAAAATTTACTGAATACGGAAACTTTATATTTCATTTTCACTTCACCTTTTTTACGTTTTGTATTTTATTGCCTAAAAATTTGTTACCGATAGCTTTAAACTTTTCGGGACTGTCACTTACAAAAAATTTATATTTCCCTTTACCCGCTTTTTTCAACATACATTTTTCTTTTAAAAGAGTTTGCACACGTAACGCTACGGCACTTGCGGAATCGACGATATTTATCTTATCACCTATAACTTTTTTAATTGTCTTTTTCAGCAACGGATAATGAGTACATCCGAGAATAATGGTATCAATATTTTTATTCAACAAATCTTTTATATAAACTTTTATTATATCTTCCGTTATTTTGCCGTCGCACCATCCCTCTTCTACAAGCGGTACAAACAGCGGGCATGCTTTTGAAAAACAATTTATATTTTTATCATATTTTTTTATTTCTTTTTCATAAGCTTTGCTTTTTATCGTACCTTCAGTTCCTATAACGCCTATTTTTTTATTTTTAGTTATTTGTGCGGAAAGTACAGAACCTGCCTTTATAACACCTATTATGGGAATATTAACAATTTTTTTTAAATAGTCCAAACTGAACGCGGAAGCGGTATTACAGGCTATAACTATCATCTTAACGTCTTTTGATATAAGAAACTTTGAAATTTCTACCGCGAAATCCGTAACTATTTTTTTTGATTTTGTCCCGTAAGGAACATGTGCCGTATCACCGAAATAAATAATATTTTCGTTCGGCATAAGTTTTGAAACGGCAGACATAACGGTCAGCCCGCCAAAGCCCGAATCAAAAATTCCTATAGGTTTATTATTTAACGTTTTCTTTTCTTGCATAATATTTTTTTACACCCTCATATATAGCATCGGCAACGGACTTCTGAAAACTTGATTTTTGCAATTTCGCTTCTTCGGTATAGTTGCTTAAGTATGCACTCTCCACAAGTACCGAAGCCATCTGTGTACCTCTGAGAACATAGAAGTTCGCCTGTTTTGTTCCTCTGTTGGGAATTTTTAATCTTCCGGTAGCTTCTCCGGCAATAAGACCGGCAAGTTCGGAAGATTCGTTTATATATTCGGTAAATGCCATAGACCACAAAAGTTTTTGCAATGCGGTTGTTTTTTCGTCATCGGCATCTTCCAAAGCGATAACGGAATTTTCCAAAGTTTGCGTGGAGAACGCTTCCGTATCGGATGCATTTTCGGACAAGAAATACACTTCAAATCCGGAATTTTCTCTCTTAAGGTTTGCGTTACAATGAACGGATATAAACAGATCGGCTTTTTTCTTATTTGCGATATCGGCTCTTTTTACAAGAGGAATAAATTTATCATCATCCCTTGTAAGTATAACCTTAAAATTCTTATCTCTCTTAAATATTTTTTCCAGCTGTAAAACTATTGCCAAATTAATGTCTTTTTCTTTTACGCCGTGAGGTCCGACCGCACCGGGATCATGCCCGCCGTGTCCCGCATCAAGAACTATAATTTTAGCATCTTTTGAAATATCTTTTTTCTTCGGCACGGGCATTATATCTTTAAAACTTTCCGTATCATCAACAAGCGTATAACTGTTATCAATAATATTGTCATCGGCAACAATATTTGTTTTTATGTTTTTAACTTTTTCGTTGGAACTGTCGTCCTCATATTCTTTTTCATCCGGGTTTGACAAAACTTCCGACTCGTCGGCAATTACTTTTTTGTCCATAACGGGGACATCTGTTTCCGAAACGATTTCGATTTTTTTCGTTTCTTTTGTTTTTGCCGCGACAACGGTACTTTCGGACTTTCCTTTTACTTTATTTTCCACTTTATCTTCGGTAAGTTTTTTATCCGTTTCGGCTACAGTATCAGCCAAATATATTTCACGCGGTTTAGCCATATTTACCGGCTTAGAATGGTTTATGTCAACCACTAACTTCAACGGTCTTTTATACTTTTTTATTTTAACCGAGCTCGGCGTCTGTGCCAAATTTATGGTAAAAACCGCCTCTCTGCCTACGGTTTCATAAGAAATATCTTTTATTGCACCGTTATCGGCTATAACACTGTCTTTGGCAACTTTGCCTCTTTGAAATGCAATTATAATTGAATTTTTACCTTTCTTTACGGTGTGCGTCATTTTCTCTTCAAGCTCTATTACAATTTCCGTGTTATCGGCCCTCGTATAATATCGGACTGCGGAAATGTTGGATTTTGACGTAACGTTAAGTATTTGGTTTTTGGCATCAAATTTAACAACGGTATCGGAAATTTCCGAAAAATTCTTCAATTCCAAAAACTCCGCCGGAACATACACTACTCCGTCAACCATCAACGACGGAACGGACAATTTATCTTTTTTTCTGCCGAAAGAAACTTTCCTTGTATCATAATAAATATCTGCCGATCTGTTATTTAAATTTAACGAAACTTTCTTACTTACGGAATACCATTGTTGTCTTGCATTAAACAAAGTTGCAATTTCCTTAAGAGAAAAAAATTTGCTTCCGGAAATATCGTATATATTCATACCGTCGTAATTATTCCCGTCCAAAATTACGTTTAGTTTCTGTGTGTCAATATTCGTCTGCGTACCGATACTGACATTATCTTCGGCATTACAAATATTTATCGCAAACGAAAAAAACAATGATAAAACAAAAGTTAATAATTTTTTCATAATAAACCTAATTTTTATAATTAAACATATCTATCTGCAACGGAGAATTTTTAAACAATTTTTCTTTATTCGACGCAGTTTCTATAAAGTCAACAGGTTCTCCGTCTTTAACCGCCACAACCTGATAATACCAGTTAAACGGATTGCCTCTTAAAATATCCGACGGTATTGAAATTTTTGTTCTGCTTACGGTATCGAAAGTTTTAATAAGTTCAACCGCATTTGCCATAAACTTATATACGCTTATATTTTCCGGTGTTACTCTGACGGCATATTCCCAACCGTGTTCCGGTTGCATAAATACATTTACGGGGCGTATTCCTCTTTGCTCTCCGGCATAAGCAAGTGCATTCATATCGATATAAATATCATAATAATCTGTTTTCTCCGAAGACATATTAGTTTCAAAAGTTACGGAATTTCCGTTATTCGTAACGGTAAATGCAGTAAAATATTCACCGAAATTATTTATTCTTACGGCTTTATTTGAAATTCTCGTAAAACTGCAAACTTCTTTACCTGAGGAATTGTTACCCGAATTCAGAGAAAGAATATCCTCATAATCTTTTAAATTAGGTTGTTTTTTATTAAGCACACGGAAAATATTCGTATAAGAAATATCAAAAAGTTTTTCTCCGCTTTTATCGTCGGTATTTATACCGTTTATAACCTTATAGCTGTACATATTGGACATTTCGTCCTCAAGTATTTGATATACTTCGGAGTTTTTATCGCTTTCCTGCAATTCTTTATCCGCAAGATATAATTTTAATTTATTTTCTGCAGGGACATCCTGTACGGATGCCATATCAAAATCTTCGTTTCTTTTTGTTCTGTACAGATAGTACGCGGCATCTGTCGGCAAGACCGCCGTAATATTTTGAGTTGTTTCAATATAATTTATCAGGTTCAGCATAAACCAATCGTTTTTCATTTGTGCCTGCGTTAAAATTATGGGAGTATATTCCGCCGTCAACGATGAAAAGAAGCTCCTCATTTTGGCATTGTTGTTCGGTATATCGTAATAAGAAACAAAAAGAGCAACTCCGTTCTTAAAGAAAACACCTTTTGTTTTTTCGTTTTCCGCCTTTGCCGTCGTCCATAAAATATTGTATCCGTAAAATGCACTTAAAATATCGTCGTCAAGCACCGAACCGCTTAAAAACATACCGTGTTTATTTTTTTCAAACGTACTTCTGTAAGAATCTTTATAATTTTGTAAAAAATCGTTAAAAGCTTCCGTTTTATCAAGTATCGTCGAAGAACTTAACTTTATTTGTGAAGATATTAAAGGGAAATAAGGTTCGGTTATTTTCACCGTCGGTTCTATCTTTCGTGCCGTTATTAATCTCTGTATGTTTTTATTGATATATTTTGCGGTATCAAAAGGTGCAGACAAACAAAACTTGTCACAAGACTCCATCTTATCAATAACTTTTGTCGGAACATTTTCAAAACTCTCCGCAAAGAATATGATATTTTTTACGGCGAAAGCACTGCTCGGCGATACAAACAATATCGCAGATACTAAAACTATAAATAATTTTCCTCTGATATTTTTCATAACAGATTATTATACAATAAAAAAACATCAAAGGCAATTTTTTTAAATAAAATATCAACATCAGCAAAAACAATCAAACAAAAAAGAAAGGATTGCCGCTATGTCGCAACCCTTTCCCCCATCGAACCATTTCTATGCTATGATCCGAAATATTGAAATATTATTTATTAACTAAATATCATACCCAACCCCAAAAAATAGTTTGTCCGCTTGTAATATTGTAATCCAAACATAAAGCATTGTCTCCGGAATTTCTTTCTATTTTTATTGCTTGAGGCATACTGACGCCTGCATAAAATTTGTAGGATAATAGAGTAGTACTTTGCACTCCTTGTGCACAAAACCAAGTAAAATATCTATTACCTCTTGCATCAATACCTAAAACTTCATGATTAGCTGTCCAAGAACCATGTCCGGCAAACATGCCATATTCGGAATAATATGCTTTTTGTGCAGAAAGAATAACTCCCAGTAATGAATACGCTTCGCTTAATTTTGCCTTAACGGTATAATTTCTGTAAATAGGTACGGACACTACAGATAAAATAATAACGATTGCAATTGTAATTACCAACTCTACTAAGGTAAAACCTTTTAATTTTTTCATACATCCTCCTTTTTCTTGATAATCTTTCAAAGATTAGTTATAATGTTAAAAAATATTAACTGCCGATACCGCCAAGAACCGGCAGTTTTTAGAAAGGATTTTTTGCTCGACAAGCATTCAACGAAATAATTCGTTGAGATCCTTTTAATGTATTTTTTTATTTAAAAGTAAATTTAGCGTTATTTATAACTCAATTTGTGCTATTTATAACACATTATATACGATTTTTTGATAAAAGTCAAGAGAAAAATTTTATTTTAAGGTGGGCGTATGATAAAAGAAAAAACTTCTATTTCTAAAAAAATAAAACAGGCAATGTTTGATTCGGATTTAACTCAGCAACAGCTTGCCGACATTATAAAAACTGATCGGGGATTAATATCTTCTTGGACTTTAGGTAAAAGAAATCCCACGATAAAATCTTTAAAAAAAATAGCAAAAGCCACAAATAAACCTTTACATTTTTTTCTTGATACTGAAGAAAATATGGACAGCTCAATAGAAACAGAAAATAAAAATTTAAAGAAAGAATTGAAACTGAGAGATGAATTGATTGATTTTCTTAAGGAAGAAATTAAAAAATTAAAATCCGAAATGAAAAACAAAAATAATAAATGAGTGAAAAATAATACTGAAGAAATGGAAAATTTTTACGTAAGAGAAGATAATACCGATAATATTTATTATAATCATGCCATACAACAAAAAGAAGTTTAACCTGCCTTACCTACCGGGACTCGGTTAAACTTCTTGTTAACGGTTTATATTAAAATCAAAAATTTTATCACTACAAATCTGTAACTATTTTATTAAATATATCATTGCTGATTTGTGAATATGCAATCTGTTTTCAGCTTGGTTAAAAATATTCTCTTCCTGTTCAGCCATAACTTCGGCGGAAATTTCTTCCCCCCTTACAGCAGGCAAACAATGAAGAACTATACAATTTTTATTGGCTTTATCGAGAAGTTTTTTATTTACCTGATACTTTGAAAATGCTTTATGTCTTTGAACGGATTCTTTTTCCTCACCCATAGAAATCCAAACATCGGTATAAATAACATCGGAACCTTTAATATCTTCTATATCGCTTGATATTTTGATATTTGCTTTTGTCGTTTTGGCAACTTTTAAAGCTTCGTCTAAAAGCTCTTTTTGCGGCCCGTAACTTTTAGGCCCCAAAAGCAAAAAATTCAAACCGAGAACGGCAGCAACTGCCAACCAGGAATTGGCAACATTGTTGGCATCGCCGACGAAAGATATTTTTAACTTTCTTAATTCATTTAAACTTTTTATTTTATATTTTTCGATTATCGTCATTAAATCGGCTAAAATCTGTAAAGGATGTTCTTTATCGGTTAAAGCATTAACTACAGGCACTGAAGAATATTTTGCAAATTCTTCAATATATGAATGTTTAAAACATCTTATTACAACGGCATCCAAATATCTTGATAAAACTTTCGCCGTATCGTAAACGGATTCCCCCCTTGTAGTCTGTAATTTCTTTACATCCAAGTTCAAAGGTGTTCCGTCTTCCTGTGCCATAGCCGCGGAAAAAGACACCATAGTTCTGGTCGAGGGTTTTTCAAAAATAAGTCCTATTGATTTACCTTTAAGACGGAACTTTGATTTCTTTTCCTTTTTAAGGCTGATTGCCGACTGAATTATCTTCCAAATTTCCGAGGAAGACATATCGTATATTGATAAAATATCTTTTTTTGCTTTTTTCATGATAACTACCTTTTAAAACATAAAAACAAGAAGACTTTTTTTATTAAGATCTCCTTGTTTTTATATGATAAACTTATTTTAATTACATCTTTGAATTCTGATCGATATAAATACCGGGACCCATCGTTGAAGATACTGAAATACTCTTTACGTACTGACCTTTTGCCGCAGAGGGCTTTGCCTTAATAATTGCAGAAACAAGAGCTTTGATATTTTCAACAAGTTTGTCTTTTTCAAAAGAAGCTTTTCCTACGGAACAGTGAATAATTCCGAATGAATCGTTCTTGTATTCCAATCTTCCTTTTTTCAAATCCTTAACGGTGTTTTCAATATCAAACGTAACCGTTCCGGCTTTCGGGTTAGGCATTAAACCTTTAGGACCCAATATCTTTGCAACTTTACTTAAATCTTTCATACAATCAGGCGTTGCAACCAAAACATCAAAATCAAGAACACCTTTTGTAATTTCTTCTATAATTTCCGTAGAACCTGCTTTATCTGCACCGGCTTTTTCGGCTTCAAGCTGTTTTTCGCCTTTAGCGATAACTGCAACTTTTCTGGTTTTGCCGATACCGTTAGGAAGAAGAATTGTTCCTCTTACTATCTGATCGCTCTGTTTAGGGTCAATACCTAAACGGATGTGAAGTTCTACAGATTCGTCAAATTTTGCTTTTGCGGTCTGTTTTACCAAATCCGCAGCTTCCTCTACGGAATAAAGTTTGTTTGCATCTACCAACTTTGATAATTCTTTTAATCTTTTTGCCATTTTATTTCTCCTGTGGTTCTTTCGCTGTTTTAAACACAGCTCCCACTTTTTATAGTTTAACAGTTGAATAGTTTTCAGCTTATCACCTTTTCAGCTGTCGTTACTTTTGTTTTATATCAATTCCCATACTTCTTGCCGTGCCTTCAACCATCAATTTTGCACCTTCCAAATCGATAGCGTTTAAGTCCGGCATTTTCTGTTTTGCTATTTCTTCAACCTGAGCTTTTGTTATTGAACCTACTTTTGTCTTGTTAGGTGTTCCGGAAGCTTTTGCAACTTTTGCTGCTTTTTTTATCAAAGCAGGAACAGGAGGCATCTTTGTTATGAACGTAAAAGATCTGTCTTCATAAACGGTTATAACAACAGGCGTTGCCATACCTTGTTCCATTTTCTTGGTTCTTTCGTTAAACTGTTTACAAAAGTCCATTATATTTACACCCTGCTGACCTAATGCAGGACCTACCGGAGGTGCAGGATTTGCTGCACCTGCAGGTATCTGTAATTTAATTTGTGTTTTTACTTTCTTTGGTGGCATTTTATATTTCTCCTTAAACTGCTGACAACGATATTTCTATTTGAGCATTTAGAAAATGTTGCTGTCGTTTATTGCACATTGTACATTATACATTGTACATTGATTTAAGCTGCCGTAACATACAGCTTTATTTTAATTCTATTATTTATTATATTTTTTCTACTTGTAAGAAGTCCAATTCAACAGGCGTCGGTCTGCCGAAAATGGTAACCATAACTTTAAGCTTACCTTTTTCCTGATTGATTTCTTCAACAACACCGATAAAGTGTTTGAAAGGTCCTTCGGTAATTCTGACATTTTCTTCTTTCTCGAAAGAAACTGCCGGTCTCGGCTTAGCACTATCAGGATCAGCTGCCGCATTCAACAGAACGGCAACTTCGCTTTCTGCCATAGGAGTAGGTTTTACCCCGCCTAAAAAGCCGGTTACACCGGTAGTATTTCTTACTATCCAATACGTTTCATTGTTGATTACCATTTCAATAAAAACGTATCCGGGATAAAATTTTTTCTTTCTTACTTTTTTCTTATTATTTTTAACGGAAACAACATCTTCCGTCGGGACAAGAACCTGAGAAATCATATCTTTCATATTCAAGTTCTCTACGGTTCTCTCAATGCTGTTTTTTACTTTATCTTCATGCCCCGAATAAGTATGAACCACATACCATTGTTTAGCCATTTTTTATTACCTCAAATTTAAGATAATGCCTAAAATACCCGACAATATCATATCGACGAAACTGACAAACAAAGCCAGTATGATAACAAAGACTACAACAACGATGGTAGTAGCCACAACTTCTTTCTTACCAAGCCATGTAACTTTTGTTAACTCAAAATAAGCGTCTTTTAAAAATTGAATTGCTTTACTCATAACAGCGTCTCACTATTAGAAATATTTTGATTCAAAACTCCGTCAAACAACCGGGGGCAGATGGATTTGAACCACCAAAGCCGGTTTTGGAGACCGGAAGTTTACCGTTAGCCTATGCCCCCAGGTTAGTAAACTATTTTGTTTCTTTATGCAAAACATGTTTTCCGCATGTCTTACAATATTTCTTAACTTCTAATTTTCCTTCTTGTTTTTTACCTCTTGCAAAATAGTAATTTCTGTTTTTGCATTCGGTGCAAGCCATCGTAATAATTACTCTGTCGCCCATTTTTTACTCCTAAATATTAAAAATCGCTTTGCGACTTTTTTGTTGAACAGTTGAACGAGATTCGCTCTGTTAAACGTGAAGTTTACTGCTAAGCAATTTTTAGTCGAGAATCTTTGTTACTACTCCCGAACCTACCGTTCTTC
>CALGGE010000030.1 GCA_937916125.1 uncultured Elusimicrobia bacterium
CCGTTTTTTATCTTTTCAGCAGCTTCTTCTACAGATAGATTTCTATATTTAGCCCAAACTCCATAATATCCAGGTCTTATTTTTGCCGCCTCTTGCTTTGAACGTAATTCCTCTAATTCTTCTTGAGAAGCGAAACATGGATATGCTTTTCCTTGTGCTAATAAATATTTTGCATAAGCTTGATAAATTTCTTTTCTTTCAGATTGTTTATATGGTCCATAGTTTCCTATTTCTTCTGTTTCTGAAGTCATCCCTTCATCAGGCTCTAAATTAAATGTTTTTAAAGATTCTACAATTTGCTTTATTCCGCCTTCAATTTCTCTTTTTTGGTCAGTATCTTCTATTCTTAAGAAAAAGGTACTTTTATCTTAAGAATAGAAGATACCGACGAGGCAAGATCTACGGACGAGTCAACGCAGATTATAATTAACGCAATGAAATGGTTGAAGCTCAACTGGGATGAAGGTCCGGGAAACGAGCCCGAAAAGTATGCTCCTTATTATCAGATGAAGAGAAAAGAACTTGGAATATATCAAAAATATATAGATATTCTTTTGGAAAAAGGTTATGCCTACAAATGTTATTGCACTCCGGAAGAAGTGGAAAAGATGAGAGAACAGGCAAGGCTTGCCAAACAGCCTCCGAAATATAACGGACATTGTGCAAACTTAACCAAACAGCAACAGGAAGAATATGAAAAGCAGGGCAGAACGGCAGTTATCAGATTTAAAATGCCCAAAGAGGGAAAAATTGAGTTTGACGATATAGTAAGAGGGCATGTAACTTTTGAAAATGCTCTCCTTGACGACTTCGTTTTAATGAAAGCAAACGGTGTACCAACATATAATTTTGCCTGTGTTATCGACGACCATTTAATGGAAATGTCTCACGTTATAAGGGGAGACGACCATATTTCAAATACCCCTCGACAAATACATTTGTTTAAAGCTCTCGGTTGGGAACCCCCGACATTTGCACACCTTTCAATGATACTCGGTTCCGACGGTGCAAGGCTGTCCAAAAGGCACGGTCATACTTCCGTTTTGGAGTACAGAAAAGAGGGATATTTACAGGATGCCTTAATAAACTATTTGGCACTTTTGGGATGGTCAACGGAAGACAGCAGACAGTTGTTTTTCGGAGACAGCCTGATAGAGAATTTTTCGCTCGACAGATGTAATTCCAGCCCTGCCACATTTGACCCGTCAAAACTTTTGTGGATGAACGGCGAATATATCAGAAACAAATCCGCCGAAGAAGTATATAACCTTTTTATCGACTGGATACAGTGGACCAAACAGAACGCTTTAATAGACGGCTGGGACAGAGATTTATTAAAAAAAGCAATATCTCTTGAACACGAAAAAATAAAGTTGTTGAAAGATATTCCCGGCTTGGTTGATTTCTTCTTTAAAGATATCGTTTATGACGAACAGGCCGTAAACAAAGTGTTATTATCCGACACGAAAAAAGAAAGTTCAAAAGTTGTTTTGGAAGAATGTTTGAAAAGACTCCCGAATCAAGCCGATTTTTCGCCGGAAGCTCTTGAACGGTATGCAAGAGACTTGGCCGTTGAGCTTGGTTTCAGCAACGGGAAAGTTTTCCACCCGATAAGAGTGGCTATTTCCGGAAGAACGCAAGGTCCGAGCCTTTTCCATATGATGGAAGTTATGGGGAAAGAAGAAGTTTTAAAAAGAATACAACTTACGACAGATAAATTCTTCAAAAATTAAATTTAATTTAAGTAAAACACAAACAAAAAAACGAGTAAAGAATAAAATTCTTTACTCGTTTTTCAGATTTTTCTTTATATCCGTACTATATGTTATTAAGCCGACGGTTTTTCCTTACCATATTTCCTATGAATTTGCTGATTCCTACAACACTGTAAACTATAAAACCTAATATAAAAAGTCTGCCCCATGCACCTGCACTTATGCCCGCAGCGGCAAAGAATGTATTTATAGGTGAAACATATAGGAAAATAAACTGCGTAGCAAACATTATAAATACACCGAGCCAAATATACGGATTAGACCATAAACCGAGTTCAAACATGGATTTTGTCATTGAACGACAGTTGAACAGATACATACTCTGACAAACGATAAACACGGAAACCGCAACGCCTCTTGCCTGTGCCAATGTTGAACCGTGTGCAATTTCGTAATCAAATAAAACGAATACTCCGCTGACTATAATAATAGGAATAATTATGTTTCTGTAAATAAATATTCCATCCATTATTTTCATTTTAGGGCTGATGGGAGGACGTTCCATTATTCCCTCTTCTTTCGGTTCAAAAGCAAGCATCATTCCCAAAAACAGTGCCGTTGACATATTAATCCATAAAATCTGTGCGGGGGTTATGGGAAGTTCGGCCCTGTTTAAAAATATCGCCATCATCATTGCAAGCCCTTGTGCCATATTCGTCGGTAATGTCCATATAATAAACTTTCTTATATTATCAAATACGCCTCTACCCTCTTCAACCGCAGAAACTATGGAAGCGAAATTGTCGTCGGTCAACACCATATCGGCAGACTCTTTTGCAACTTCCGTTCCCGTAATACCCATTGCTACACCGATGTTAGCCTGCTTCAATGCGGGAGCATCATTTACACCGTCACCCGTCATAGCTACGATATTTGTTCTTGCCTGCAAAGCTCTGACAAGTCTTAATTTCTGTTCCGGCGTAACTCTGGCAAATACGGAATAATTTTCGGCTATATCTTTCAGTTGTTCGTCGTCGTATTTTTCCAATTCAGCACCGGTAACGGCAGTATAGTTGGCATTTTCGCCTTTAACTATTCCAATAGCTTTTGCAATTGCCGAAGCCGTCAATGCATGGTCACCGGTAATCATTTTTATTTTTATTCCGGCAGTATGGCACTTCTTAACGGCCTCTATTACTTCCGGTCTTGCCGGATCTATCATTGCCTGAAGCCCTACGAAAGTCAACCCCGTTGCAATGTCGGGATGATTAATTTGAACATTTTTCGCATTCGTTTTAATATATGCAAAACAGAGAACTCTTAAGCCTCTTTTTGCCATATCGTCGGCAATTCTTAAAATTTCGTCTTTATCGAAGAAGACTTCATTGCCTTTTGTATCAAGCATATAAGAACACATATTTACAATTTTTTCTACGGCACCTTTTACAAAAGCAATATTTTTATCGCCGTATTTGTGAAGCGTCGCCATATACTGATACTGGGATTCAAACGGTATCGCATCGATTCTTTCGTATTTTTCTTCTATACCTTCTTCAATTTTTGCCTTTGCGGCAGAAACTATTAACGCACCCTCGGTAGGGTCGCCCTGAACATCGTTTCTTCCGTCGATATTTATTATCTTGGCATCATTACATAAATAACCTGCTTTCAAACATATATTTAATGCTTTGGAATATTTCATATCGGCATATTCTTCGGCATCTTTTAGTTTTATCTGTCCGTCAAAAGAATAGCCCGTTCCCAAAACATCAAAAGTTTTTCCGCCGGAATAAATTTCGGTTACGGTCATTTGATTTTCGGTTAAAGTTCCTGTTTTATCCGAACAAATTACGGTAGTACTTCCCAACGTTTCTACCGCGGGGAGCTTTCTGATAATGGCTTTTCTTTTTGCCATTCTGGAAACACCTATTGCAAGCGTTATGGTCATTGCTGCGGGAAGCCCCTCGGGAATTGCCGCAACAGCCAACCCGATAGCGGCAAGAAACATCAACACCCAGTTTTGTCCGTGATATAACCCTACGGCAAAAGTAACCGCAGCCATCGACATAATCAACCAAATTAAGAACACGCTGAATTTCGCCATCCTCTGCGTAAGAGGCGTATCAAGCACATCCGCCGCAGAAATCAACTGTGAAATTTTACCGACTTCCGTATTGTCTCCCGTAGCGATAACAACACCTTTACCGCTTCCGTAAGTAACAAGCGTAGAAGCATAAAGCATATTTTTTCTGTCAGCAAGTCCCGTTGAAGCGGGAAGAATATTAATATTCTTTTCGACAGGTACGGATTCTCCCGTGAGAGCGGACTCGTTTATCTGTAGTTCTCTTGAAGAAATAAGCCTTATATCGGCTGCAACTTTGTCGCCGGAAACAAAAAACAAAATATCACCGGGAACAACTTCGGACGAATCGATATGCATTCTTTTGCCGTCTCTTATAACTACAGCCTGCGTAGTCATTGATTTGGCGAGTGCTTCCAAAGATTTTAATGCTTTGGATTCCTGTATAAAGCCCACTATTGCATTTACAAGTACTACACCGAATATAACGCTACAGTCGGGATACTGTTTTAAAAACAACGTAATGAACCCGGATATTATCAATACGTATAAAAGGCTGTTATGGAACTGCAAGAAGAATCTTTTTATAGGTCCGTCACCTTTTTTCTGCGTTAAAATGTTTTTACCGTACTTTTGTTGTCTGGCAACAATATCGGCTTCTTTTAAACCGTGTTCACCGTCGGTTTCGAAATGTTTAAGCACATTGTTTGCTTCAATACTGTGCCACAATGTTTGAACATTATTGTTTTGGTTTTCCATTTTTTATATTCCTCATAATTTTAAAATTTGCTTCGCAAATTTTTATCTTTTCAACAACAAAAAGCTTCACTTTTTGTTATAATCTTCCGTCTTCATTTCGTTACTACAAATATTGCCTGCTGAGCAAACAGGTTCGGCATTATATAACAGTATCTGCTGTTGGTTATAAAATATTTTTCGGCTACTTTATATCCTTTTTCTTTACAGAAAATTTCAAAATCTTTTATACTTAAACATCTTATATTCGGCGTGTCGTTCCAACCGTAAGGTAACGCCTTTGTTACCGGTGCTCTGCCCCCGAAGAACAGCTTGCTTCTTACGGTTATATGAGCGAAATTCGGAAACGCAACTATCACTTTCTTACCGATTCTCAAACATTCTTTTAAAACTTCGTCCGTTCTTGTAACCTGCTGTAAACTCTGACTGAGAATTACGAAATCAAAAGTATCATCTTTGTAAAAGTCCAAAGCTCCGTCGATATCCGAATGCATTACGCAAAGACCTTTTTCCACACATTTATATATTGCATCTTCGGAAATTTCCACGCCCTGTGTGTTCGCCTGTTTTTTCTGTTCCAGCATATACATCAAATCACCGTTGCCGCAACCTAAATCAAGAACTTTCGCTCTTTTGGTAACTATATCGGTAATTTTTATATGCGACAATAAAATATTTTTATTTTTTTTCACCGCCGAAAACCTCGTCATACAATTTATTTAAGAAATTTTTTATCAGGTTTGTTTCATCTTTTACTTCCAGAAGAAAAGCATCATGCCCGTAAGTAGAATGTATATTACAATATGTAACTTCCTGATTTTTCATCTTTAAAAATTTTACTATATTTTCCGACTGATACGAAGGATACAGCCAGTCGGACTCAAAAGATATAACAAGGAACTTAATATCAGCACTTTTGTCTTCGGGTAAAAATTCATCTTTTTGAACATCAAAATAGTCTATTGCTTTCGATAAATACAGATAGCTGTTGGCATCAAATCTTTTTACAAACGAACTTCCTCTGTACCTTAAATACTGTTCCACTTCAAAGTCCGCATTGAAATTGAAATTTGCATTTTTTTCTTTATCTTCGTCAATGGGGAACTTCTTCTGCATGGAATAATCGCTCATATACGTAATATGTCCGAGCATTCTTGCAACAGCCAGGCCTCTTTCCGGTTCGGCTTTTCCGTAATAATGTCCGTTGTTCCATGCAACGTCGGACATTATCGCCTGACGACCGACTTCGTTAAATGCAATCTGTTGCGGTGTGGATTTTAAAGTTATGGCTATAGGTATTGCCGAATAAATAACGTCAGGATAATCCATTGCCCATTGAAGAACCTGCATACCGCCCATTGAACCGCCCGCAACGCAGAACAACTTTGTTATACCAAGAAAATTCACCAACTTTTTTTGAACTTTCACCATATCCGATATCGTAACCGTAGGAAAATCCGTCCCGTAAGGAACGCCCGTATCCGGATTAACGGATTCCGGACCGGTAGTACCGGCACAACCGCCCAAAACGTTGGATGATATAATAAAATATTTATCCGTATCAAATGCTTTACCTTTGCCCACCATGGAATTCCACCATCCCGGCTTCTCGTCGCCTTCGTGGTAACCGGCACAATGTGCGTCTCCCGTAAAAGCATGCGTTATAAGTATGGCATTATTTTTATTCCCGTTCAATGTTCCGTATGTTTCATATGCAACCGTAACTTTAGGCAAAATTTTGCCGCTTTTCATAACAAAATTTTCAAAAGTATAATATTTTGTTTCAACAATTTCTTTCTCTTTTGGCACGGTACAACTCCGTATTTATTAAATTTAAACGATTCAATATTATAATATTTTTTTAATTTCTTATCAATTTTTTTACATCAACAAACCGTTCCGAACATATTCGTCTTCCGGATACAACTTTTTCAGTATGGCGACCACTTTACCGTAATTGTCTTTATCGCCTTTTTCTCTGTATATGGTAGATAAACTCTTTAATGCTTCAATATTATTTTCGTCATATTTTAACGTTTCCAAAAACATTTTTTCGCTGTCGTCAAGTTTGCCCGACATATATTCCAAAGAAGCAAGATTAAGGCAAGTCTGTGCATATTCATTCATTCTTCTTTCTTTCCAGTTTTCCACATAAAAGTTATGCGGAGGATTTTTAAGTGAGTTGGGGAAATTTATATGTTGCAAATATTCCCGTTCGGCAAGATCATATCTGCCCGCCTGAATATACAATGCCGCCAAATTATAATAAATCTGAGGGAAAACGGGATCTATCATTTTATATTGATTATAATATTTTATCGCCAACCCAAAACATGTTTCTCTGTTTTTCAGAGCTTTTTGTTTTTCTTCTTCATTATTTTCTTCGGAATACATCAAAGCCCTTTCATTAAAATAAGATACCAGTTTCGAATAAACTATCCCCGCAAGAAACTTTGATTGCACATAATTCGGGGACAACTTCCAAATTTCGTTGTATTCGTTGATAGCCTGTTCGGGATCGGTTCCCTGCCATCTGTCATTAAAATTGTTCGCTCTGAAATAACGTGCCATAATAAACGAAGGATTTTTCTCTATAACCTTCGAATACAATTCCAAAGAGCGGTCCCAATCTCCTATTTTTGAATACTGAATAGCCTTTGCGTGCAGAACGTCCGCCTGAAAAAATCCGACAAAAATATTTATTACATAAACGGTTATCGCAAGTAACAGAAGCTGAACAATCCTTTTAATTATTACGGGAAAACGCGGAATATCTTTATTTTCGTTTTTATCAAAGCAACCGACTGCCACTGCACCTATACAGCCTATAAGCATCCACAACATAACACCCGACGACACAAACCTTAAAGACACACAGACACAATTATGAAATATCTGCGATATCAGAGCCGTAATAAATCCCAGCTGTAAATACGACAGAGTATTTTCCTGCGAATTTTTATTTTTAAAATAAGATAAATTTTTAAATCCGACGGTCAATATTGTTATAAGCAACAACAAAAATATTCCGAGCCCGATAAGCCCTTCATCGTAAAACACTTCCAAATATTCGTTTTCGGGGTGATCGCTTTCCGTGTTGTGAAGCCCTTCTATAAAAAATATCTGCGGTCTTCTGTATGCGGGATAAGTTAAATAGAAAGTTCCTATTCCCGTACCCTTAACCGGATGCGTGTTTATCATTTCCCAACAGGATAACCAGGTAAACAATCTGAAAGAAGAGCTGTCGGGACGAGACCTTAACTGAAACAAAATTCCGCCGACAACTATCAATACCGTAACCAAAGACATTGTCGATATCAATATTATTTTTTTCTTTTTTTCTACATTTAAAATAAACCATGCAAACAAAAATGCGAAAGTTATCACACCTACACCGAAGCCGAGCCACGCACCTTTGGAATATGAAAATACCGTTGAAAAACAAATTAATATCCACAGAAACAAAAGATGAATTTTTCTTTTCTTAAAAAACAGTGCTAAAACTATCGGGCTCATTACAACCAAAAAATCACCCATAAAATTCGGGTTGCCGAATGTTGAAAAAATTCTGTTACCGAAAGCCCACCTCCATATAAACGGATCTAATCCCGCATCGGGAGGTGCCGGGAAATATCTTGTATCAACAAATTGAATTACGGCGTATATGCAAACGATATACGTTGCAGAAATTAAAAAATTAATCAGTCTTGAAAGATTTTTTTTATCCTGAAAGCAGTCCGTTATTATTACCGCTGTAAAGCAGTAAATAAAACGCTTTATAAGTTCGTTTGCGGAAGCAAGTTTGTACGGAGAGAAGAAATACGATACTATTCCCGACAGAAGAAATAAAACTATCGGCAAAATAATTAAATAATTTTTTTTCAAACTTGAAAACATATCCGTTTCAATTTTGTTGACAAGCCATGAAAAAATTAAAAATGCTCCGCCGATTTGTACTATGGTTATTTTTATTTGTGCCGAATCGTAAGTACCCAAATAAAAACTTACCGCCACCAGAAAATAAAATAACGGCAAGCCGTACAAGATACTCTTTAAAGAAAAATTTCTGATAAAATTCGACAACATATTTTATATCCAAAAAAAATAAGCCGACAAGAGGACTTGAACCTCCGACCCATCGCTTACGAAGCGATTGCTCTACCAACTGAGCTATGTCGGCAAACTGCTTTTTAACTTTTTAACAAAAAAACATTTTTAAATCTTAATTATTATACAAAATTTTTAATAATTTGACAATATTTTTTTCATTTCAAAGACTGCCGTTTCCAAGCCGTCAAAAACGGCTCTGGCAATTATCGAAAAACCGATGTTAAGTTCGTTAAGATTTTCTATACCGCAAATATCAAAAACGTTGTCGTAATCAAGACCGTGTCCGGCATTAAATATCAGTCCGCACTGTTTTGCAAGAGCTGCAGCATTTTTAATATTTATCAGTTCTTCGACGGCATTTTCTTTAGACACTTTAAACAAATTCGCATATTTGCCCGTGTGAATTTCTATCGCATCGGCTTTAATTTCCGCACAGGCTTCTATCTGTTCTTTTACGGGATCTATAAACATACTTACTGTTATACCTTTATCTTTAAGACGTTTTACCGTTTCGGCAAGTTTTTCTTTCTGCCCCGCAACGTCAAGCCCGCCCTCAGTCGTAACTTCTTCTCTTTTTTCCGGAACGATACAAACGGAATACGGTTCGAGTTTTAATGCAATATTTACTATTTCTTCGCAGGCTGCCATTTCAAAATTCAGTTTTGTTCTCATGGTTCTTTTTATTTCAAAAACATCTCTGTCCTGAATATGTCGTCTGTCTTCCCTCAAATGCGTCGTTATGGAATCCGCACCTGCTTTTTCGCATACCGCCATAGCTCTTACCGGAGAAGGAAAATCCTCTCTGCGAGCCTGACGTAATGTAGCAATATGATCGATATTAACACCTAACTTAATCATAAATCTCCTCATTTCGATATTATTTTGTGTATTTCAGTTTTAGCGGTTTTAATAATTTGTTGAGCCAACAACTTTATTTCTTTTTTATCCTGTCCCTCAAGCATAACCCTTAAAAGATTTTCCGTACCGGAATATCTTACCAACACTCTGCCGTTGTCGCCGAGTTTTTTTTCCGTCTGTTTTATTACTTTTGTCGTTAAGGGAAGCCGCTCCAAAGGAACTTTTTCGGCGACTTTTTCATTTATAAGTATTTGCGGATATTTTTTTATCAGAGAACACATTTGCGATAACGGCTTATCTTCTTTTACCAAAATATTTAATAATTGTAAAGCACTTATTTGCCCGTCACCCGTATCAAGAAGATTTTTGAATATTATATGTCCGGACTGTTCACCGCCAAGAATTGCTTTATATTTTTTTAAATCTTCATATACATATCTGTCGCCGACTTTACTTGTAATTACATTTATTTTTTCCTGTTTTGCCGCTTTAAGCAAACCTAAATTTGCCATAACCGTTATAACCAAAGTATTATTTTTTAATTTATTGTTATCTTTTAAATATTTTGCGACTACGCCCAAAAAGAAATCTCCGTCACGTACCGTTCCTTTTTCATCAACGGATATTACTCTGTCGGCATCTCCGTCAAAGGCAAAGCCGCAAAAACATTTTTGTTTTTTTACGGTTTCGGCAACCGCTTCGGGGTGCAATGCTCCGCAATTCAAATTGATATTTTTGCCGTTGGGATTATTGTTTATTACAACTACCGTTGCTTTCAATTTCTTTAATACTTCAGGAGCAATTTTATAAGATGCACCGTTTGCACAATCTATGGCTACTTTTTTACCTTTAAGTGCGTCTTTAGGCATAAGCCCGACAAGAAAATTCTTATATTGTTCAACTAATTTTTTGCTGTCTCCGACCGAAAAATTTTTAATCTTTTTGTCGGATTTTAAAATTTTTTTATCGTCGATATATTTAACAAGTTGTTTTTCAAGTTTTGCCTCGACATTGTCGGGAAGTTTGGTTCCTTTAGACGAGAAAAATTTTATTCCGTTGTCCGTGTAAGGATTGTGTGATGCGGAAATTACAATTCCGGCCTGATAATCGTTATTTTTAAGAATGTATGCCGTTGCGGGCGTCGGTAAAATGCCTAAATCCGTTACTTTTATACCGGCGGCATTAATACCTTTTGTCAATGCATTAAGTATTCTTTTGCCCGACTGTCTTGTATCTCTGCCTATTAGTATTCCGTTTCCTTTTTTATCGACAGATTCCGCCAAAACATATCCTATTAAAGAAACCGTATTATTGTCGAAAGGAAATCCGTCGGCTTTTCCTCTTATACCGTCCGTTCCAAAAAATTTCATATCATCAACTCCTGTTAAATTTATTCTTTATAATGAAGTTTTATTTATTATATTTTCTATTGTTCTTTTTACATACACTATTATAAATCTCTTTATGTTTTTGTTTGCTTTAAAATCCGACTTTCCCGAAGTGCGACTTTATTTTAGCCTATTTCTCCATTTTTGTCAATAAATGTGTTTGGGTCAAAATACATTTTGCCGTTTTTTTATTTTATACTCCATTGAACTTATCGCCATTCGCTCATTTTTTAGGATTAACGCTTGATTATTCGCTCATTTTTTAGTAACATATAGTAAATTATTCGCTCATTTTTTAGGATTAAAATATTTTAAGTCGAATTTTTCGGCTAAAACAGAGGTTTCATATGGCATATTTAAAGAAAAATTTTGATTGATAAAAAATTTTAGTTGTGGTATAATTTAAATATAACTTAATATTTAATGTTTTTGGATGTCATACGAAAGGTATGACCGTTTTTGTGAAAGCAAAAATAGATTCGCTCCAAAAACAGTCGTTTTTGATATTGTAAAAATAAATCAGAAGCTATGTTGATTTATTTTTATGGTTTTGTCTTTCGCTCCGCAACAGGAGCGAAAAAAGCGGCTGTTAGGTTGGCGAATCTACCTGACAGTCGCTTTTGTTTTGCTCTCACAAAATCTCTCCTTTCGCAAGATACCAAAAAAATAAAAAATCAAAAAAGGAGAAAGGCTATGAAAAAACTTGAAAAGCAACAAAAATGTACAATGAACGACAACGACAGTTGAACAGTTGAAGAGTTGAAAACGACAATGTACAATGTATGATGTACAATGTACAATAAACGGCGAGATGCTTCGACAAGCTCAGCATGACAGAACGGCAGTTGAAGAGTTGAAAAGTTGATAAACGGCAATAAACTAAAAAAAAGGAGAAGAATTATGAAAAGAAAATTAAAAGGGTTCACATTAGTGGAGTTGGTAATCACAATCGCCATTGTGATTATCCTGTCTGTAGTATCAGTTCCGATATACAGAAATTATACCGACAAAGCGAAAATGAGTGAGGCATACGGTATAATGGGAACTTGGTTATCTGCACAAAAAGCCTATTACTCAGAATATGGATATTTTGCTCGTAATAACGTGGGTTTTACAAGTTATGAACCGAATTTGGGAATAGATGCCAGAGGTAATAAATATTTTACTTGGTTTAGATTGCATACTGGCGATGACAATGATGCAAAATATTTTTGTGGTATAGGAATTCTTAAACCGGGAGAACTTGAAGGAGAGAGTTGGATAGCAATGTATTACAATATAACAGCAGGAACAACTGTCGGTGCTTATGGAAGTTGGGGGTTCTAATATAATTAAACACGGAATTTGATATTTTTAGGTATGAAAATTAAGAAATAATATAAGAATAAGAA
>CALGGE010000031.1 GCA_937916125.1 uncultured Elusimicrobia bacterium
AGGTAGCTATTATATTGTTTTGTGAATCCTTTGTCGCCCACGTCGCACTGGATACTACAATATCGCCCGGACTTATCCACTCTTGGGTAGTTGCATCTTTCATTCCCCAAATTTGTCCGACAGTTCCGTTGGAAGTTATGGAACTTGCATTGACGGCATAAGTGGAAGTACCTACGCTTATGCTATATATATGTTCGGTAATTCCGTGAAAATTACCATCAACAAGTTTATCACCGCCTGTGGATAAGCTTAGAGCATATGTCGCCGTAGAAGCATGAAATGCACTTGGACCGGAAGAGAATTTTTTTATCGAGGATTCTATGGAAGAACCACTGTTAGGTGTAGTAACAATTTTAAAATAATATTGCCCATTAAAATCTATAACGGACGAGGAAAAGTCAATGTCTGCATTGTACAAACCGTCGGAATCAAGACGTACATTGTTGACGGTACCACGTGTCACTTCATCAGTTCCGGCATTATCGCTGTATATACACAAAGTAACATTGGCCAAACCGGTAACAGGCTGTCCGGAATCCGTAGTTAATCTTCCCTGTACGTTGATTGTTTTGGGAATATTGTCGGTAACGGCAAAAACTACCGTAGCGGCAAGAACCAGACCACACAGCAGAAGACCGAAAAATATAAAATATTTAAACTTAGAAAGGGAAAAAATTTTATTCATAAAGTCACCCCTCTACTTCAAAGGTTTTGCACAGTTTACGCAGAACCTTAGTTTTTTACCTGCAGGTGCGGTATTAACATAACCGCAATTAAGACAAACCACTACTTGCTGTTCATTAGTGCTATAGTCGTTTGATTTATCTTTAGATTTATTTTTATCTTCCTTTACGGATTTTTTATTGTCATTTGCAGTTTTTGTATCTTCGGAAGCCGCAATCGAACCCAATAAAGGAGTTTCTTTTTCTGCTACAGGTTCAGGCTGTTTTTCTTCGACAACCTCAGGGGAAAGAATGACTTCTTTTATGTTATTTCTTCCCGATATCAAATCTACGGAAACGGACTGCTCAACATAATTCTTAGCGATAACTCTGAATTTATATTTGCCCGGTTTAAAGGTGGTTTTAAATACACCGTTACCATCAGTTTTACCGAGAATCTTTCTATCCTGCCAAACAAACGCATTCTGTAAAGCTTCATCTGTCGATTTGGACTTGATTTTAAAAGTTAATCCCACATTTGCATATTCCAATACACCCAGTACGGTACCGGTTTTGCTGATATCAACGTTGGTCAACGTATGCGACTTATATTCGTCATCGCCATGAAATACCACATTATAAACATCAACCGGCAAAGGAATTTTAACGGGTTTCGTTGTAGAAATATCTTTCTTTATGCTGAAATTTTTGTTGTATATCGAAACAGAAGTTAAGAATGTGGCGTCAGGCTCTTCTTTGGAACGTACACGGAACGTAACTATTTTGTTGAGCTTAAAGAACAAGTTCGGGTCGGACTTTTCGCTGATATTAAAAGTTTTCAATGCTTCACCGAAACGTGCGTTGGGATCCATCAATCTTATCTTGTATTCGCCGATCTTAAACAGTGTTTCCAAAGGCGTGGTACCTCTGGGCTGATCTTCGCCCTGAACGTGTACCATCATACCGCTCGGATCGGACTCAAGCCTGATACGTTTAAACATTGTACCTTTAACGCTGAAAATATTTTCGCCGTCGATATTTTTCAATTCGCAATCCCAGAACTTTCTGTCAACCCCGGAGAACATCTCTTCAACGGATGTTTTGGAGAAGTCAACATTACACTGTCCCGGAACGCCCAACGATGCGGAGTTGGAACCCAAATCGTCAAAGCCGTCCATGGAAAGCTTTACGGTATGAGCACCAGCCATCAACTGCACTTTACACGGTGTTACGCCAAATTTATTACCGTCGATAAATACGTTTGCACCTCTCGGGAAAGAATCCACATTTAAAACGAAATCAAAAACTATTTCTATTTTTTCTTTTCTTACTTTTTTGCCTTTATCGTTTTTCTCTATCTGAACAACCCTCTGTACCGGCTTGAAACCGTCTTTCAATGCGGAAACAATATAAGCTCTCGGAAGAACCTTACGTACCGGTATCGGCGACGAGGAAGAAACATTGTTTAATATTTTTTCACCCTCTTTTGTTTTCATACTTACCACAGCCCCTGCCGGAACGGTGGTGATGATAACATCAGGCGGATAAAGACGTGAGAACATATCTTTACCGAACGGCGTCATCTGCAACAGAAAAACATCCAAAGCACCGAATATCAATACCGCCAATATCAAAGCAATAATCAGCCTTATAATACCTTTTTTGGTGTCGTTTATTTTTGTAAGCAACCAATCGCCGACTTCTTCAAAAACAGTCTTACCTTTTTCTTCGGCTTTCGGCTGAGCAACCTGTCTGCCACCGACAGCAGCCGCAGCTGCCGTATCGGCAACTGACGAAGAACTGTCGTCCTGATATACATTAACATTTTTCGCCTGACCTGCTATAAAATCGCTACAGGTTATCTTTCTGACGAATTCATTTTTCTTAACGTCCTGTATATCCAAAGCCTTTACGTTTTCTATAAACTTTTCAGAGCTTGCGACGTAATCTTTCATTGTCTCGTTGACAAAATCCGAAAGATCCGCAGAAAGTTCATCGGTTTCAATGCCTTTAAGAACTCTTCTTATATCTCTGTACATCTCGATAGCTTTCTCGTAGCGGTTATCTTTGTTCTTTTCCAATGCTTTTGCGATAACATCTACAATTTCGCTCGGCACTTCGGGAACTTCATTAAGTTCCGCAGGGTTAAACTTTTCATTTAAAACCTTATTTTTTATTTCGTCGTTGGTACCGGTGTACAGCTGCTTACCCGTAAGCATTTCGTAATACAAAACACCTACGGAAAAAATATCCGTTCTGTGGTCGATATCGGGTAAGCCTTTAATCTGCTCGGGCGACATATACGGGTACTTGCCCGTGATAACTTTTTCGGGGATGGAATCTCTCAGTTCTTCAGCAGTTTTGGCTATACCGAAATCGCTAAGCTTAATATTTCCGTCGAAAGACAACAAAACATTTCCGGGAGAAATATCTCTGTAAACTATACCGTAAGCATTTCCCGTGATGGAGTCTCTGGCGATTCTGTTTGCATAGTCGATAGCCTTAAGTATGCTCATCGCTATAAACGTTGAAAGTTTCCAAGGGATTCTGATATTTAAATCGTTACATTTGTTGATTAATACTTCTAAGTCTATTCCTCTTACGTAGTCGAGGACGATATAATATGAGCCGTTATTTCCCTGCCAAAAATGCTGAACTCTGACGATGTTATCGTGAATAATGTTTTTGGCAATGAGGGCTTCTTTGTAGAACATTTCCACAAATTTCGGCTGAACATAGTCGGGCAGAAGTTCCTTTATTGCAATAAAGTTTCTGAGGCTGAAGTCGTATGCCTGCCATACGACGCCAAAACCGCCAGTCCCGATTCTTTTTACCGTTACATATTGATTGTTTATAAAAAGTCCCAACTGCAATTCACTCTTACTTGAATCCGCTTTAAGACCGTCTGCCATTCGTATCCCCTTTATATTTCAATACTAATTTATTCAATATATACAATTGGATTATAACATATATTTAACAAAAAGACAACCTTTTTATGAATACATTTTTGCGATTTTTCAAGTCTCTGCTTCTCCGACATTTTCAGGTTTTTCAAGGTTTGCCTGATTGTCAAAAAGCATCTCTTGAACCTCTTCCTTTTTCTCCGCGAAAAGATCATTTTCGTTTTCAATAACGGGCAATTCGCTTAAATGACTTAACCCGAAATGTCTTAAGAAATCCTGCGTTGTACCGTAAAGCAACGGACGTCCCAACGTTTCTTTTCTGCCGACGATTTTTATAAATTTCCTGTCGGTAAGCGTATCGATAATACTGCCCGGATCAACGCCTCTGATAACGCCGATATCCGCCCTTGTGATGGGCTGTTTGTATGCTATTATCGCCAACACTTCCATTGCGGACGGAGACAGTTTCAAAATAGTTCTTTCTTTTAAAAGAACCTTTATCCACGACGAATATTGAGGCTTGGTGGCAAACGTCCATCCTTCGGCAACAAACTTCAACTCAAAAGCTCTGTCGAGCTGTACATACTCCTGTTGCATTTGCTGCAGGATATCTTCCGTCTTGACATTTTCGGGCAAATCGTCTTTGATAACCGCTCTTATTTCCCGGGTCAGTAAAGGCTTATCCGACACAAAAAGCAATGCTTCGATAACTTTCTTTATATCGTTAATTTCCATTATAGTCCTCTGTCATTTTATTTTCGGGTTCTATCGGTTCCGATTCCAGCATAAAAGGTTCGGGCTGAAGTTCTTCTTCCTTTTTCTCGACGGGCAGTTCGATTTTCAAATCAAGCTCGTCTTTGTCTTCCGTGCGGACAATACTTACATCGTCTTCACCGCCGTCATAAACTTTATAAACTCTTATATCCTCAAAAAGGTCCGATTGTTTTGCCATAATTTGCTTATTTTTTATCATTTCCAAAACCGCCATAAAGCATACAACCATTGCCTGCCGAGACGGCTGAATTTTTAATATTTCACTAAAATTAAGATACTGCTTTCCCTCGAGAACGTCAAGAATCTCCCTTATTTTACTTTCAATAGGAATTTCTTTGTACATTATTTCGCGAACTTCTTCCGGAAGAGTTTTTAATGCTTTCTGAAAACTTCTTACAAGATCCTCAAGCGAGGCATCGATTTCGTAATCTTTTTCGTCGATAACGGCTCTCGGTCTGTAATAAGTTTGAGAATATTCCTGTTCCTTGTTCGCCAAAAGTTTAGAAACTTCTTTATATTTCTGATACTCCAAAAGACGTTCCGTAATATTATTCAATTCGGTATCGGCATCTTCTTTATCTTTATCACTGTTGGGGTGAAGCATTTTGGCTTTTATCTGCATTAATGTAGCTGCCATAACGAGAAAATCGCCGGCAGTTTCAAGATCCAAATTTTGCATATTGTCAAGGTACGCCAAATATTCGGAAGTGATTTCCGATATTTGGATTTCTTTTATTTCCAAGTCGGACTTCCTTATAAGGTGCAACAATAAATCCAGCGGACCTTCGAAAGTTTCTAAGTGAACGTCGTACATAAAAATACCCCACATTCAACGGCAGTTGAAGAGTTGAAGAGTTGAAAAGTTTCAACTACAACGACAACGGCATTAAAAGCGTAATGCTTTTCTAACTTCTTTCATTGTTTCGGCAGCGACGGCACTTGCCTTTTTGCTGCCATCTTCCAATATTTTTTCAACGGAAGCTTTATCCTTTAAAAGTTCGTCTCTCTTTGCAACAAACGGTTTTGTAAACTCACACATCAAATCCGCAAGTTCTTTCTTGCATTTTACACAGCCTATGCAACCGCCCTTACACTCCTGCTTTCTCGTCTCAAAATTTTTATTAAAAAGTTCGTGAAAAGCAAATACCACGCACCCTTCGGGATGCCCCTCATCGGTGGCTTTTATTCTTAACGGATCGGTGTACATGGTTTTAACTTTTTTTACTATTTCATCTTCGGTTTCGGCAATTAAAATAGAATTACCGTAACTTTTGGACATTTTTCTTTTATCAAGTCCCGGAACTCGTGCGGTTTTGGTTAAAAGTGCCTGCGGTTCTAAAAGAACTTCACCGTAAAAATTATTAAATCTTCTGGTTAATTCTCTGGAATATTCCAAATGTGCCAGCTGGTCTTCCCCGACGGGGACATTCTGTGCTTTGTACAACAAAATATCAGCCGCCATAAGAACGGGATAGCCCAAAAACCCGTAATTATTTAAATCCTTGGACTTAATTTCTTTCAATTGTTCCTTGTATGTCGGGCATCTCTGCAACCACCCGAGAGGAGAAATCATTGAAAGAATTAAGAATAATTCGGCATGCTCTTTTACTTCGGACTGTCTGAAAATGACGGCCTTGTTCGGATCGACACCGACGGTAAGCCAGTCTATTACCATATCGATGGAATTATCTTTAATTTCGGATGTATCCGCATAGTTACTGGTAAGTGCATGCCAGTCGGCAACCATATAGAAACAGTCATAATTTTCCTGAATTGTCACCCAATTTTTTAACGCACCAAAATAATGACCGAGGTGCAACCTGCCGGTGGGACGCATACCTGATAATACTCGTTTATTCATCAAAAATACTCCGCTTTTTTAATGTATAATGTACAATGTACAATGTATAATGAACGGCAACGGCAAACTACAACGGCAATGTATAATGTATAATGTACAATGAACGACGAAACGACAACTGCAACGACAACGACAAACGACAACGACGAGATTCTTCACTACGTTCAGAATGACAACTACAACGGCAACTACCATTCTCAACTGTTCAACTAAAATCGCTTCGCTTTTTGTTCCTATTCCTCAAGATATAAGCTTAACTAAAAAATTCACTATCGGACCGATAATCATCCACAAAACATTCGTAAAAAGTAATATAACGATTATCAAAAAACCGTATCTTTCTATCTTCGCATATTTTAATGCCATTTCTTTAGGCAATAAATATATAAGTATCCTTGAACCGTCCAACGGCGGTACAGGTACTAAATTAAAAACAAAAAGTACCACGTTTACTACAACCATGTACTGCAATATTATATAAACATATCCTAATATTTCCACATTGGCAAAATAATTTCTGATAAAGAACATAATTAAGCCGGACAACAGAGCCAAAAGAATATTCGCCGTTACGCCCGCAGCAGAAACATACAAAATATCTTTTTTAGGGTTCTTTAATTTCAGTACGTTTATCGGAACGGGCTTTGCCCAACCGAAAGCAGGCAAATTTGCCAATACCAAAAATAACGGCAACAGTATCGTGCCGATTAAATCTATATGAAACAACGGATTCAACGTAAGTCTTCCCATTACTTTTGCTGTGTCATCGCCACATTTGTAAGCGACAAAACCATGAGCGACTTCGTGAACTATTACCGAAAAAAATAATACAACTACAGGAATAATATATTGCATTCTTTAATCTGATTTATCAATATTTTTTAATACTCTTTTCAGTCGGTAAGACTGGCTTTTATTTTATACTATTTATACTCGAATGTCAAAGAAAAAAAGGCTTTGTCTTTTTAGAAGGCAGGAAGATGGAACAAAAAGCGGAGCGATTTTAGTTGAAGAGTTGAAAACGGCAATATACAACAACGACAGTTGAAGAGTTGAAGAGTTGAAGAGTTGAGAACGGCAATGTACAATGTACGATGTACAATGTACAATGAACGACGAAACGACAACGGCAACGACAAACTACAACGACAATGTATAATGAACGACGACAACGACAACGACGAAACGACAACGGCAAACTACAACGGCAATGTACGATG
>CALGGE010000032.1 GCA_937916125.1 uncultured Elusimicrobia bacterium
CAAAGGCTTGATGTATTTAGGAGGAAAAAATTGGCAAAAATAGAAGAAACCATTGAGCAATTAATAAAAAGTAAAATTGAAAACATAGGATATGAACTATATGATGTATTATTTTTAAAAGAAGGTTCAAATAGAATTTTACGAGTAGTAATTGATAATAATACACCAATTACGCTAGACGATTGCGAAAAAGTAAATGATGAAATCAAAGATTTAATAGATGAAGCAGATTTAATTAATGAAAATTACTTTTTTGAAGTATCATCACCAGGAATTGAAAGACTATTAAGAAAAGATTGGCAATTAAACAAATATATAGGATCTGATATTGAAATAAAATTATTTAAAAAAGATGAACAAGGTAATAAAAATTACATTGGAAAATTAATAAATGTAGATAAAAACTTTTTAAAAATCGAAACAGATAAACAAATAAATATTGAAAGAAAAAATATTGCACAAGTAAAAACAGTATATACAGATTAAAAAGAAAGGAATGATAAAGATGAAAGCAATAGATAACAAAGAATTAATTCTTGCACTAGAGGAATTGGAAAAAGAAAAAGGGATAAAAAAAGAATATTTATTAGAATCAATCGAAACAGCTTTAATTACAGCATATAAAAGAAATTTTGACTCCATGGAAAATGTAAAAATTGTAATGGATAAAAGCACAGGAGCAACACATGTATATTCTGTAAAAGATGTAGTAGAAAATCCAGAAAATCAATTGCAAGAAATAAGTCTAAAAGAAGCAAAAAAAATAGATAAAAATATGCAAATAGGTGATACTGTTCAAGTAGAAATTGTTCCAAAGAATTTTGGAAGAATTGCAGCACAAACTGCAAAACAAGTTATTATTCAAAAAATTAGAGAAGCAGAAAAAGAAATAGTATTTACAGAATATAGCGACAAAAAAGGAGAGATTGTATCTGGGTCTGTTCATAAGGCAGATAAGGGAATTGTTATAATGGATTTAGGAAAACTAGAAGGAGTAATGCCAGTAAAAGAGCAAATTCCAACAGAACAATATCATGTCAATGATAAAATAAAAGCTATTGTTGTAGATGTAGAAATGGGAGAAAAAGGTTCACCACAGGTTATAGTATCAAGAAGTCATGCGGATTTTGTTAAAAAATTACTAGAATTCGAAATACCAGAAATTTATGAAGGTTTAATAGAAGTAAAAAGTGTAGCAAGAGATCCTGGAAAAAGAAGTAAGGTAGCAGTATATTCTGAAAATCCAAATATTGATCCCGTAGGTTCATGTGTAGGGCAACGTGGAATTCGTATTCAAAATGTAATAAACGAATTAAATGGAGAAAAAATAGATGTAATTGAATGGAATGAAGATATATCTATATTTATAGCATCAAGTTTACTTCCTGCAAAAATAATGGCAGTAGATATAGATGAAGAAGAAAAATTTGCACAAGTAATAGTTCCAGATGAAGAACTTTCTTTAGCAATAGGTAAAGCAGGTCAAAATGCACGTCTTGCTGCAAAACTTACAAATTGGAAAATAGATATAAAATCAGAAAGTCAATTTAGACAGATTTTAGAAGAAAAAGGAGAAGAATAGATTTGAAAAAAATACTACAAAGAACATGTGTAGGATGTAACTCGAAAAAAAACAAAAATGAGCTAATTCGAATAGTAAAGAATAATAATAAGCTAATTTCTATTGATATAACTGGCAAAAAAGATGGAAGAGGAATATATATATTTGTAATAGTGAAGACTGTTTAAAAAAAGCTATTAAACAAAAAAAAATAAAAAAAATTTCGGAAAGTAAAAATTTAGAAGAAATATATAAAAATTTAGAAATCATTATTAATGGGGGTGAAATTATTGGGTAAAATGAAATTATATGAGCTTGCCAAAAGCATGAATATGGCTAGTAGAGACCTATTAGAACAAGCACATGACATGGGAATTAATATAAAAAGTCATTTAAGTAGTCTTGAAGAAGATGATGTAAAGAGATTAAAAGAAAAACTAGAAAAGAATTCTAGCAAAGCTGAAGATAAAAGCTCTAAAAAAGAAGTACCTTCAAAAAAAGATGTAAGTGCAAAAAAAGAAAACCCAGTAATAATTAGAAGACAAGTGATTATTGAGGAAGAAAATAAAAACGAAGAAGTAAAAGAAAAGAAAAGCAAAAAAAATGAAAATCCATTTATACAAAGAAATCAGAAAAAGGATTATAATATAGTTTACAGAAATAAGGTCGAAAAACCAATGACCGTAAGTGAATTATTTGGATTGGGAAAAAATGAAAATAAAAAGAATAATGAAAATCTAGAAATAGAAAATGAAGAAGAAAGCAAGAAAAAAAATATAGAAACAAAAAAGATTGAAAAAACAGTTATGCAGACTACAAATAAAAATGTAGAAGAAAAAGATATAGCTGAGGCCCAAAATAAACAGGATAATAAGACTCAAGTTCAAAACAAAGAACAAGAAACTAATAACCAAAATCCAAAAATGAATATGGAAAGAACTATACAAAATAAAAATAATTTAACAAACAATAATGAAGCAAATTATCAAAATAAAAGAAGAGATGGGTTTAAGCAGAATCAAAGAGATAATAATTATCAAAGAAAAGAAAATAGATTTCAAAACAATTCTGTAGAAAAAAATTGGCAAAAATATAAAAACAATAATAATCAAAATAATTCTAATTACAGAAATAATAATCAAAATGGAAGAGGAAATTATAATAATAAATATATGCTTGACGAAAAAGGAATTGAAAAAAATATTAAAAACATAATAAGTGTTGAATCAAATATAGAAGAAAAAACAAGCCGTGAGTATAACAGAAATATGGATAAACAGAAAAATAATAGCAATAATAAATATGATGAATTACGTAACGGTAAAAAGAAGCAAAACAGAAAAAATCAAAATAATGAATCCATAAGTGAAGCAAAATTAAAAAATTTGAAACAAAGAAATAATCTTTCAAATATGTTTGAAGATCAAGATGATAGTATGCTGGATTATTATGATTTGTCTACACAAAGAGGCAGAAAAGGTAAAAAGAAACCTCAAAAAGATGCAGACACAAGGGTTAAACAGAAAATTTTCAAACTTACCGAAATTACAATTCCAGAATCAATTAGTGTAAAAGATTTAGCAGCTGAACTTAAAAAGACATCTGGAGAAGTTATAATGAAATTAATGTCTTTAGGAATAATGGCAACAGTAAACAATGATGTTGACTTTGACACAGCATTTTTAGTTGCAGAAGAATTTGGAGTTACAGCAATAAAGAAAGAAGAAGTTAAAGAAGAAGATATCTTATTTGATGATTCAGAAGATAATGAAGAAGAATTAGTAGAAAGACCACCTGTTGTAGTTGTTATGGGACATGTAGACCATGGTAAAACTTCACTATTAGATGCTATTAGAAAAACTAATGTTATAGAAGGTGAAGCTGGTGGAATTACACAAACAATAGGGGCTTACAAAGTTAAAATAAATGATAGAGAAATAACATTTTTAGATACACCAGGACATGAAGCATTTACAGCAATGAGAGCAAGAGGAGCACAAATTACAGATATAGCAATATTAGTAGTTGCTGCAAATGATGGAGTAATGCCTCAAACAGTAGAAGCTATAAATCATGCAAAATCAGCTAATATTCCAATAATAGTTGCAGTTAATAAAATAGACTTACCAGATGCAAATCCTCAAAAAGTAAAGGAAGAATTAATGCAATATGAATTAGTACCTGAAGAATGGGGAGGAGATACAATATTTGTAGAAATATCTGCTAAGAAAAATATAAATATTGATCAATTATTAGAAATGGTATTATTACAAGCAGATGTGTTAGAACTAAAAGCAAATCCAACTAAACAAGCAAAAGGTGTAGTAATAGAAGCAAGGCTTGATCCTCGCAGAGGTGCTGTCGCGACGATACTCGTTCAAAGCGGTACTCTTCGTATCGGAGATAATTTGGTCGTCGGTACCACTTACGGAAAAGTAAGAGCAATGATAGATGAATACGGAAAAAGATTTGATAAGGCTCTTCCGAGTATGCCGGTAGAGATTTTAGGTTTGAACGAGCCTCCTCAATCAGGGGATAAGTTTGTTGTTTTGGAACATGAATCGCAGGTAAGAGAAATTGCAAATGCAAGAAAAGAAAAGGCAAAAGCCGATTCTTTAAGACCGAGACAACATGTGTCTTTGCTTGATATAAGTGCAGGTAAGGCAAAACATCTTAAGATTATTTTAAAAACCGACGTTCAAGGTTCTCTCGGTGCGTTGTGTGATGCTTTGGAAAGAATGTCAAACTCGGAAATTAATTTGGAAATAATACATAAAGGTGCAGGTTCAATAACGGAATCCGATGTTATTTTGGCTGCGGCTTCGGATGCAATGATTGTCGGTTTCAATATACGTCCCGACAATGCCGTTGAAAAACTTGCGGAAACAGAGGGCGTAAGTATAAGTGTTTACAGAATTATATACGAGCTTATAGCCGATATTAAAGCTGCAATGGAAGGTTTGCTTGATCCCGATACTCAGGAAAAAATTACGGGTAAGGCTGTAGTTAAGCAGGTATTTAAACTTTCTTCCGCGGGAACGGTTGCAGGTTGTACCGTTACCGAAGGTAAAGCTCAGAGAAATGTTAAAGTAAGACTTTTAAGAGACAATGTTATTATATTCGAAGGTAATACATCTGCAATAAAGAGATTTAAAGACGATGTAAAAGAAGTTGATAAAGGTTATGAGTGCGGTGTTTCTTTGGAGAATTTTTCCGATATAAAAGTTTCGGATGTAATGGAATTTTTCACCGTAGAAAAGATCGCCAGAAAGCTCGTAACGGAAAATTAAAATTTTACAATTTATAATTGAAAGAAGGTTGTATGAAATCATATAAAAGAGCAACACGTGTTGCGGAATTAATACAGAAAAATATAGCCGAAATTTTAAGAGATATTAAAGAGCTTAACAAAGGTCTTGTTACCGTAACGAACGTGCGTTTAACCGACGATTTACAGACCTGCAGAATATTTTATTCCGTAATAGGTACGGAAGAAGATAAAAAAAATGCCGAGACTGTTTTGTCGGAAAAAACAAAGCAGATAAGGTTTCGGCTTGCACAGAATATGGATTTAAGAAGAACTCCCACAATAGATTTTAAATATGACGATTCGGGTGAAAAAGCCGAGAAAATATTTGAAATACTTGATAAAATTGAACATGAAAAAGATGAAAAATAAAAAAATATTAACTCTTCAAAATTCGTCAAAACAGAAAATTCTTAATGCTATATCATCAATTATAAAAGAAAGCCAAACATTTTTTATTGCCGGGCATACCAAGCCTGACGGAGATGCTTTGGGTTCGGGGCTTGCTTTATCCTCAATGCTGAGGCGTATGGGGAAAAAAGTTACGCACTGTTCGACAGATCCCGTCCCGTCGGATATGTTGTTTATTCCTCAGGCAAACAAAATAAAAATCACAAATAAAGTAAAAGGTTTTTTTGATTGTGCAATAATTTTGGAATCCATAAATTTTGAAAGAATGGGCAACATTATTTCACCCGAACAGGCAAAAAGAATAATAAATATAGATCATCATTTTGCTTACACGAATTTCGGTGATGTCAATTATGTTGTGCCGGAATCTTCGTCGGTTTCCGAGCTTGTTTATGATGTTTTTAAAAATTTAAAAACTGTGCCGACAAAACAGGAAGCCGAAAACTTATACATCGGGATAGTTACCGATACCGGCAGATTTCAACAGCTCAATACAAATTCAAATTCTCATTCGGTTACTGCCGAACTTTTAAAGTACGGAGTAAATTCCAACAGCCTTTGTAAAAAACTTTTTTCCACTTTTGAACTTCCTAAAATAAAATTGTACGGTTTGGCATTGTCTAATATTAAAACCGCTTTCAATAATAAGTTTATTTATATAAAAATTACAAAAGAAATGTTTGAAAAAACAGGCTCTTCATATACGGATACCGACGGTATTATAAACTATTGTATCGCCGTTCCTACGGCTGTTGTCGGCTGCATACTTAAAGAAGAAAAACCCGGATCGATAAAAATAAGTTTTCGTTCCGTAGAAAAGTTCAATCTGCTTAAAGTTATCAAACAGTTTGACGGCGGAGGTCATAAAAATGCTGCCGGATGTACGATAAAAGCCGATATGGATACCGCCGAGAAAAAACTTTTAAAAGCTTTTGCGGAAAAATTATAGTAGAATTTTTTGAAAATATTTTGTATAATATGCTAAATGGTTTTAATAAAATATTTACGGAGAAAAAAATGGAAAACAATCAAACAAAATCCTGCGTTATTAAAGATCAGTTTTTGCCTAAAGCCAAGATTTTCTTTACTTCAAAAACATTTTTAGTAATTGCAGCCTGTGTTGTATGTTTTTTTGTAGGTTTCTTTTCGGGTAACGTAGCAGGTAAAGCTGCTCAGAAAAAAGCCGATGCATCTTTAATTGCCGCGGCAAATGCCAGAGCAAATTCGGCAAGATACGGAAGAATAAGAAATGTCAGAACTCCTAACGTAAGACCAAGAGTAAATCCTCAGACTCCCGTAAGACCGAGACAGACTGTTAGTAACAGAAGACCTGTCGTAAACAGACCGGCAACAATCACAAACAGACCGGCGACAAACAGACCGGCAACAACCGCAAACAGACAGGCGACAAACAAATAATTTATAAATGGAATATAAAATTCTCCGGTGTTTTTAAATAGACATCCGGAGAATTTTTTGTTATAATATCGGTTATGAATAATAAAAAATATAAACTTTTTTCAGATTGTAAAAATTTCCCTTTGGATAGACCTTGTTTTTATCAAAAAAACAAAAATGTTGTTTGTCCGTCGTGCAAAAATTTTGTTTCCGTAAATAAGAAAGAAAATCAAACAAAAATTTTAATGATAAAGCTCGGAGCGATGGGTGATGTTTTAAGGACTACTTTTATTTTGGAAGGTTTGAAAGAAAAATATAAAAATTGTTCCGTATCGTGGCTTGTAGATAAGAAAAATGCCGATGTGCTTATCGGTAATAAGTATATCGACGAAATTATAGTCAACGATAACAAAGTTTTTGAGAAGTTATCTTCCGTAAAATATGACATTGTTATTAATTTGGATTTGTCTCCGGAAAGTTTGTCTTTTACCAAAGTTGCTTTTGCCAAAAAGATAATCGGTTATTATCTCGACGATAACAGAAAAATAATCGGTTCAAACGATTATGCAAAAAAGTGGCTTTTGACCGGTGCTTACGATAAATTAAAAAAAGAAAACGAACATACTTATCAGTATTGGATGGCAAAGATTACCGAACTGAAAAAAGATAACTACGAAATACAGGTTCCGATATCAAAACAGGCTCTGCTTAAAGCAAAAAAATTAAAATCTTCTTTTAAATTAAACAAAGCGAAAATTATCGGTATCAATCCCGGTGCGGGGAAACGCTGGATAATGAAAAAGTGGAGAATAGAAAAATATATTAAACTTATCAAAATTCTTTCTTTGAAGGGTTACAATATTTTTCTTCTCGGCGGTAAAGACGACTTTGAAGAAATAGAACTTATTCTTAAACAAAAAATTAAAAATGTTTATTCGACCGGAACGGATAATTCCGTGCAGGAATTCTTTGCTATGGTTAACTTATGTGATGTTGTTGTTTGCGGAGATACTATGGCAATGCATGCTGCGTTGGGACTTAAGAAAAAAGTTATTGCCATATTCGGTCCTACATCGTATAACGAGATTGAAATGTATGACAGAGGTGCAAAAATAGTTTCTTTGGACTGCAACTGTTGTTATCTTCCCGACTGTAATAAAAAATTAAAATGTATGGACAAAGTTTCCGTAGAAAATGTCCTTGAAGCCATTCAAACATACATCTATTAGAGGTATAAATGATTAATACCGAATTTCTTCAAAAATGTATAGAAACATTAAAGAAATCTTATAATTTATTAAAAAGTTGCGACGAAGGTTCCGTTGACTATGAAATGTATAGAAATTCTTTAGTTAAGAGTTTTGAAATGTGTTTGGAACAGAGCGGCAAACTTCTTCGTAAAAAATTATATCCGTATTTTTCCGGCAAAAAAGAAGTTGATATGTTATCATTTAAAGAGCTTTTCAGGTGGGCACACAAAAAGTCTCTTCTTGAAGAGCAGGAAGTAGAAAGGTGGTTTCATTACAGAGATAACAGGAACAATACGGCTCATGATTACGGGGTAGAGTTTGCTCGGGAAACACTTGCGTTGATTGATGATTTTATAAATGATGCGGAAAATTTAAAAGAAGTTATAGCTGCGGATTCCGAAAATGAATAATCTTTTTTTAAAAGAAAAACATTTGAAAATTTTGACCGAAATTTTTGATAAATACTGCCCGAATGCTACCGTTGTGGCTTACGGAAGCAGAATAAAAAACGAAGCCCATTCAGGCAGTGATTTGGATTTGGCAATAATTAATTTTAATGAAGAAGAGGAAGAATATTCTCTTTTTGATATCAGACAGGCAATACATGACAGCAATATTCCTTTTCTTGTAGATATTTTTATCTTAGATACCCTGCCGGAATCATTCCAAAAAGAAATAAACAAAAACAATATTGTAATTTATTAAAAATTATCTTTTTGTAATAGAAGTTGACGCACAAGAGAAATCCTGTTCTCGTTTGTTCAAATAGCAGAAAGTAAATCCTTTCTTTAAAATTATCGTCTCGTCTTGAACATATTTCTCTTGTGTTGTTCTTTGATTATCTGTTATTTTAAATCGAGCAAAGTGATTGTTTATTGTTCTTCATTTTCTTCCGGATTGCTCCATCCTGATGCAAACCAAAAATTCGCTCCGTTTGTAATATTATAACCTAAACTTAAAAGATTTAAGCTGGGCTTAGGTCTTAAATCTGTAGGAGCGGGAGAATACATAAATAGCAGAAATTTCATATTGTCTGAATTTGCAGCATGACTAATAAAAAATGAAGTAAAATATTTATTGCCTCTTGCATCAATTCCTAATATAGGCTCATAATTTGTACAATATTTAGTTGCTGTCTGTTGAATACTTAAAAAATTCCCATACTCTGAATAATATGCTTTTTGTGCTGAAAGTATAGTTCCTAATAAAGCATAACCTTCACTAAGTTTAGCTTTATTGACATACCCTCTATAAATAGGTACGGATACTGCCGACAAAATAATAACGATAGCAATCGTTATTACCAACTCTACTAAGGTAAAGCCTTTTAATTTTCTTTTCATTTTCTTTACTCCTTTATTTATTTTTTGTATAATAAGCCGAGAAAAAATTGATATTTTGTTTTGTTATCAAGATACTGCTATGTTGTGGCTTGACACAAAGACCGTTGCTATGTAACAGTCCACTCGGCTTTAGTACTAAAACTTTAATATTTTTTTTAAAAAGGTTGTATTTTATAAGTTTGTTCTTATATTTTATAATATAAAACTTATAATGTCAAGTGTTTTCTGTTGAAAATCGGGAGTTTTTATGAAAAAGGGAAAGACGTTCTTTTGTAAACAATTTAAAAAAATTCTTAAGGGAAAAGATATTACACAGCAAGAGTTGGCAAAAAAACTTGGCATTGCTCAGTCAATGATTAGTCAGTGGCTTACAGGTGCAAGCAATCCTAATCTTAATACGCTTAAAAAATTGTCTTCGGTTTTGGATGTGCCGTTGAGTTATTTTTTTGAAAATTTAAATGAAAAGAATTTAGAAGAAAAATTAAAAGAAAAAGATTTTGAAATTTTAAAATTGAACAACAAAATTTTAGAGCTGGAAAAAGAAATTTTAGAATTGAAACTGGGGAAAGGTTAAGACCTGACAATTTATAATGTACAACGTCTCTGTCGTTATCAACTATTCAACTATTCAACTGTTCAACTCTTCATCTGTCGTTCTGTCATGCTGAGCTTGTCGAAGCATCTCGTCGTACATTATACATTGTACATCATACATTGTACATTGCCGTTCTCAACTCTTCAACTCTTTTTCCGGAAAAAATAAATATATCAGTAAGAAGATTAATGCAATAGCAAGAGGAATATAAAAGCGATCTTCAAGATTATTGAAAATGCTTCCGGTTCCCTCTATTTTATCTAAATTATTTAACCTTGAAACAAGGTCGTTTAACGACAGATTTTGATTTAAGTTATAGTATCTTCCGCCCGTGGCGGAAGCAATACTTTCAAGCGTTGCCGAATCCAGTTTCGTTACTACCGTTTTACCTTTTTCGTCTTTCAAATATTCTTTAAACTGCCCGCTACCGTCATAAGTGGGAATAGGCTCACCTTTCTGTGTTCCTATACCTATACAGAAAATTTTCGTTTGGCTTTCACGTGCCGCATTTATCGAAGCTTTTAAATCTCCGTCAAAACTTTCACCGTCCGTAATAATTACAACTGCTTTAGCGGCTGACGGAACTTTTACTAAACTTTCGCAAGCCAAATTTATCGGTGCTGCAAGGTTTGTACCGTAAAACGGAACCGTGTCCGTATCAAGCATGGATAAAAACATTTCAAAAGCTTTTATATCCGAAGTCAACGGACACTGCCAATACGCCTCGCCCGCAAAAGCTATCAAACCTATTCTTTGCCCTTTCAACTTTTCGGTTAAATCTTTAAAAACTATTTTCGCTCTTGTTATTCTGTCGGGCTTTAAATCCTGTGCGAGCATACTTTTAGAAACATCAATTGCTACAACTATATCGCTTGATAAGGATTTTGCTTCCACTTGTTTTAAGCCCCATTTAGGACGGGCAAGAGCAATAACTATAAAAAATAAAGCCAAAATAAAAGAAATGTTTTTTATAAATATTTTTAAGAAATCGGCAGTTAACAACGTTTTCCATAAAGAAGAACTTACAAAGTTCTCTACGGATTTTTTTGATAGTCCGAATGATATGATAAATACCGCAAGAACGGCAAATACGCCGGTTAAAAGTAATAAATTGTTTATGTTTTCAAACATTTTTTAAGGAAGCCTTTTTAAAATTGTAATTTTTAATAAAAATCCTAAAACCAAAATCCAAAAACCCGGTATTAAAAATTTCATAAATTGTTCGTTGTAATTTACGGACTTGGTATGTTCAACGGTAGTCTTTTCCAATTTGTCGATACTTGAAAAAGCCTGATACAAATCTTTTGAAGTTCTTGCCGCAAAATATTCACCGTCGGTAATTTTTGATATTTCCATAAGTAACCCTTCGTCAAAGTTCCCCTGAGCAGGGACTTTCCTTTTTCCGAAAAACATATCTTCAACTTCATAATAGTCTTCATTACTTCCGATTCCAACGGTATAAACTTTTATTTTGTTATCTCTTGCCAGTTGAGCGGCCGTAACAGGTGCAATTTCTCCGGCATTATTTGCTCCGTCGGTAAGAAGTACTATTACTTTACTTTTGCTTTCTACTTTTGAAAGCCTGTTTACCGCAGTTGCCAAAGCACTTCCTATGGCTGTCCCGTCGGCTTTAGTTATGGAAGTGTTTATTAAGTCTATAAAATTTATAAGAGCGTCTTTATCAAGAGTTAACGGACATTGCGTAAATGCTATGGAACTGAATACTACTATGCCCATTCTGTCGTTTACTCTTTTTAATATAAACTCTTTTGCTCTGTCTTTTGCATTTTGTATTCTTGATACGTTCACGGTAGGGTCAACCGCTTCCATACTTGTTGAAGTATCCATAACAAGCATTATGTCTATACCCTCGGCATTAAACGTTTCATATCTCGAAGAGCTTTGTGGACGGGCAAGTGCGACAATAACAAGGCAAATACCGACAAGTATCAAAATGTCCGGCACACGTAAAAATTTTGTTCTTCTGCCGGTTTTTTCGCCGAAAAACGATAAAGCCGAAAAATTTAAAAAAGTTTTGGGATAGAATTTCTCTTTTAAAAAATATAAAATCAAAATTATCGGTATTAAAGATAATAAATATACGTATAAAAATCTCATAACTTTTCTATAAAACCTTTTGCCGTATCAAAATCTTTTTTAGTCTCTTCTTCCGACGGTACAAGCTTTGCAAATTTTACAAAATCGCAGTTCTGCAAATAAATTTTTATTTCTCTGTTATGTTCGGGGGCGATTTTATCCCTTAACATTTGATATAATTCGGTAGTGGTCTTTTCCATAGTGTCAACGGAATACGTTCTTGCAAGATAAAATCTTATAATGTCGGACAGCCTGTCGTAATATTCTTTTATCAGACCTTTTGCGGTCAAATCTTCCGCTGCCAGCTCGTCAAGTTGTTTCAATGCATATTCTTTCGGAGGAATAGCCTGTATGATTTCTTCCGGAGTAGGTTTCCTTTTTTTGTTTTTTATGAATTTATAAACAAAATATCCCGCCAAAGCCAAAATTATCAATGCGATAAAAAATGGAATATACCACAAAATTCCGTGATGAAATTTAATGATACCTTTTATTCCTGCAATATCCTGAGGCGGATTTTTGGGATCAATTACCGACGTTACTTCTATCGGAAGAGCCTTTGTTTTAACAAATTTTTGTTGATCTTCGTAAGTATAAGGAATTTCAACGGAAAGAAGTTCGGTTTTACCTGCTTTATAAACCGACAAAATGAAATCTACGGAATTGTCCGCAGCTTGCAGTATGTCAAGCAATTCAAAGTCGCCGAAATTCAAATCGGCAAGTTTCTCTTTGTTAAGCGAATTTACGGATAAACCTTCGGCTTTTATGTTGAGAGAAACTTTATCTCCTACGGTAATATCTTTTTCGGGAGTTAAAGTTTGTTCGAACGCGTAAAGGTTTACAAAACTTAATAATATAAATACTGCGGTTAATATTTTTTTATTACAAAATATCATTTTTTACTTCTGATTATTTTTTGTTTTTATTGATGAAAAATCGTCATTCGATAAATTAAATTCTCTGCTGAGAACCTGTTTATAAACAATTTCGTTGTATTTAATTTCAGCTTCTTTGTTGCCTTGTTCTTTTGCTTTATTCAACCAAATTTTTGCTTTTTCCGTGTCTTTATCGACACCTTGTCCGTTCTCGTACATACAACCTATCATATATTGTGCATCGCTGTCATGACTTATTTCTTCGTAATCTTTAAAGTATTCCAAGGCAGTTTTATAGTCCTGTTTTACGTAATAGCCGTTGTAGTACATCATTCCCAGCATATAATAAGAATCCGTATTTCCGCCGGCTAAGGCTCTTGTAAAATATTCGAGTGCAACGGGAAAATTGTTTGCAACAACTTCACCCTCATAATAAATGTATCCTAAAGAAAATTGTGCGTCCGAAATCCCTTGGTTTGCCGCCGCCTGATAATTTTCAATTGCGGCCGTATAGTTGCCTTTGTCGTAATAAACATCACCTAAAGCATTTTGTGCGGGAGCATATCCCTGTTCCGCAGATTTTTTATACAGATCGAAAGCTTTTTCCGTGTTTATATCTGTACCCTTTCCCTCTTGCAACATTGATGCTAAGCGAAATTGAGCTCTCTTGTCATTTTGTTCGGCGGCTTTCTGAAACCATCTGTAAGCTTCGCTGTAATCCTGCTTCACCAATGTGCCTGTATAATAAAGCTCTCCCATAGTGTATTGTGCTTCCACATATCCGTAAGCTGCGGATTCTTTATAATATTTCAAAGCCAACTCATCGTTTTTTTCCGTGGCTCTTGCATTTTGATACATTTCGCCGAGATAGTATTTAGCTTCGCCGTGTTCCTGCTCTGCAGCTTTTTTGTACAAATCAAATGCAGCTTTATCGCTTTGGCGGACGTCTCCTCTTCCGCTTGCATAAAGACTTGCAAGTTCGTACTGAGCATCTTTGTTTCCCTGATTTGCGGATTTCTTAAACCAGCTTTCCGCCTGAACAAAATTCTGTTTTACGCCGTCGCCTATGAGATATTTTACTCCCGTTTGATACTGAGCGACCGGATCCTGTTCGTCTTGTTTTATTTCCGCAAAGCATATGTCGGTAACAAATAATAACAACAATGCCATTGATAAATAAATAAATTTTTTCATATTCTTCTCCCTCTGTCATACCGCACTTGATGCGGTATCTCCTCGTTTACTATACATTATATATTGTTGTCTCATCGTTGTTGTCGTTCATTATACATTGTACATTGTACATTGTACATTGTACATTGTCGTTTCGTCATACATCCATACCTCAAAAACTGCCTTTTGCAAGTTTTGTCTGTCTGTTTTTGAAGAACTTTATTAATTCGTTAATGTACGGCTTATCCGTAGATATATCCATAACATCCGTTTTTGCCGTTTTAAAAGTGTCGTTAAGATAATCCTGATGTTTGTTGTAATTTTTATAATATTCTTCCTGTACCTGTTTTGACGATAAATCAATATCCGTTATTTGTCCTGTTTCGGTGTCTCTCAGAGAAAAAATCCCCCTTTTCGGAATTTCTTTTTCTCTCGGATCGGATATTTTTATACAGACCAAATCATGTTTCTTTGAAGTAACCTTCAACATACTGTCAAACTTATCGTCATAAAAATCCGATATCAAAAATACCAACGCTTTTCTTTTACACAATTTATTTAAATATTTTAATGCTCCGTCAATATCGGTTCTTTGGTTTTTCGGTTTATAACTTAAAATAATATCTATAAGTTTCAGGATATGATTTTTATTCTTTGCAGGTTTAATATATTTTTCAACGGTATCCGTAAAAGTTAAAAGTCCTGCTCTGTCACTGTTTTTCAGTGCGGAAAACGCCAGCACGGCAGTAAGCTCTGCAATCAAATCGTTCTTTGTAATATTTTTGCTTCCGAAAGTTCCGGAAGCACTTAAATCTACGGCAAAAATAACAGTTTGTTCTCTTTCTTCGTCATATTTTTTTATGTAAGGTTTATTTCTTCGTGCGGTAACATTCCACGAGATTCTTCTTACGTCGTCTCCCGGCACATACTCTCTTACTTCGCTAAACTCAAGCCCCTGTCCTTTAAATACACTGTGATATTTTCCCGAGAAGACATCATCCACTAACTTCCGAGAGCGAAGCTCTATTTTTTTTACCTTAGATAATAATTCTGAATTTAACATAAATTTTATATAGACCTAAAATATCTTAATAAGGTACTTTATCAGCCGTAAACTCGTTTTTTTCAATCTTCTATTGTTATAATCCTCTAATTTCCGTTTTCCGTCGTTTATTGTACATTAAATTTGCTTTCGGCAATTTTTACGGTACTTCCACCCCGTCAAAAATCTGTCTTATAATATCATCACTCGTAAGTTCCTGTGCATCGGCATCATAAGTGGTCAAAACTCTGTGCCTCAACACATCAAAGCCTATATCTTTTATGTCCTCGGGAGTAACAAAGCCTCTCCCTTTTAAGAAAGCAAGTGCTTTTCCCGCACGGATTAAATTAATTGTTGCACGCGGAGAAGCTCCGAACGCTATTAAATTTTTTAAATTTCCGAGATTGTATTTCTCCGGAGTTCTTGTTGCAATTACTATATCGACTATATAATTTTTCACTTTTTCGTCAACATATATTTCATCTACGGCTTTTTTTGCTTCTTCCAAATCCTGCAAAGTAATAACGGAATTAACTTCTATCTTTTTTCTCGTTGCATATCTGTCAAGAATTGCTCTTTCTTCCTGTAATGTAGGATAATTTAATTTTAATTTTAACATAAATCTGTCAACTTGAGCTTCCGCCAAAGGATAAGTACCTTCCTGCTCGATAGGGTTTTGTGTTGCAAGTACCAAAAACGGATCCGGCAACGGATAAGTAGTTTCGCCTATTGTAACCTGTCTTTCCTGCATGGCTTCCAAAAAAGCACTCTGAACTTTTGCCGGTGCTCTGTTAATTTCATCGGCAAGAATGAAGTTAGAAAATACGGGACCTTTCTTTACGGTAAAGTCGCCCTGCTTGGAATCGTATATCAAAGTTCCCGTTAAGTCCGACGGCAACAAATCCGGCGTAAACTGAATTCTTTTAAAGTCTCCCGAAACTGCCTTTGCCATAGTGTTTACGGCCAAAGTTTTTGCAAGTCCAGGTACACCTTCTAAAAGAATATGTCCGTCGGAAAGCAACCCTACCAACATTCTTTCCAAAATATAGCTCTGTCCGACGATAACTTTCGATACTTCGCTCAATAAACCGACAATTGCCAAAGACTGTTGTTTTACTTTTTCATTTAATGCTTTGATATCGATACTATCCATTAAAAACTCCTTACTTCAAAAATTTTACTGTTGTCATACCGCACCTGATGCTATATCTCCTCGCTGCCATTGTAGTTTTATCTGTTATTCCCGAAATTCGTAGTCGGGAATCCCGTCGTTGTAGTTGCCGTTCATTGTACATTGAAAATGTTTGCTATGCAAAAATTTCCAATACTTTCATAACGTCCATATTCATTGTAACGCCCATTTCCTGAGCGGCAGCCGTTAATGCAACTACTTTGGAATTGAGTATATCTTCAATGGTTTTTACGCCCGTAACAATGCAGGCGGCGTCATTTCTTTTCTGTGCGGTATTGATGTTCAAATACCCGCACATAATATATCCTTTCTTTCCCGTGATAACAAGTAAATTGCTGTTGTCGCACAGCTCCAATTCGATACCCTTAAATGTTTTACCGTTTACTTTAATTTCTTTTTCTGTCATATTTCCTCTTTATAAAATTTGTTTCGCTAATTAAACGCTCCACGACATAATATTAAAATTTCTTGTCGGTTTCGGAATGATTACCGAAGACTGATACGGCCATCTTTCCACTTCCATATTGTCTTTATCAACACTGACGGTAAATTCTATATTATTATAACTTTCCGGCAATTTTAAAATTTTTAACGGAATTTTTATTTCTATTAAAGATTTAAACATTATATCTTCGGACGATAAATAAAATTTTTCTTTGGAATTTTCGTAAGCTATATAAAACTCAATAAGGTTGCTGTTCATATCAAATTTTGCCGAAATTTTATTTCTTACGGGTTCCATAAAATTTATGTTAAAATTGAATATTTCAATCTCTTTTGTCTTTTCCTGCATATTTAGTTTTAAAGCCAAATAAATGTTCTCCAAATCAAAACCGTAATTAAAAGACTTTATTATTGTGGCAACCTGATGCATTGAACCGCCGCTGTGTCCCACTATGTAATAACCGGATTTTTTCCATTCGAAATAATTTGATATTTCTCCGTCGATAATAGGTGTTATTAACGATGTCGGCATAACGAAATTGTTTCCAGTTACGGTTTTGCCTTGTCCTTTTATGGCTTTGTATAAGTAGTCCGGAAATTTTTGATTTAACAGACTGTATATTGCCATTAAATGCTGTCTGAACAACAAATCAAACATTAAATCATTTCCCGAAGAATGGTCGTCGCCGTACCACCAGTTCCAATCCGAACCTTCCGCGGCATAAAGAACCTGCCAAACTTTTTTTTCAAGCTCGCTTCCGACAAATTCGGGATGTTGCTTTGTATATTCCGTCAAAAAGTCTCTTGTTTGTCCCAAATAATTCCAAGCCGTATTATCTTCGTTGTGTCCTATCCAAATACCGAAATTTCCGTTAATCCAAGAACCTGCTCTTAAATTATTTATTGTGTTTTTCGGAGGGAGTTTTTCCAAATAATCGCTGATTCTTACCGTTTCGATATCTTCGTCTTTTTCAAGAGCTTCGTAGAGCTTTGAAAGGAAATCTCTTCCGTCGTTAGGATAATATTCCCAACAATTTTCTCCGTCAAGAATTACGGAAACCAAAGGACTGTCATATTCGTCGCCGACATAGTTGCCGATATTTTTTATCTTTGATATGAAATCTTTCACCGCATCGTCCGGATTCCATTTTGAATATACAAAACCTATCGAATCGGAAAGTCCGTGATCCCTGAAAATCATACTTATCTGTTTTCCGTCGATGTTTACGTTGTACGGTCTGAACAAATATCTTCTGTTTTCAAAAACTTTGTTATAACTTGCAGAAAGAACGGCTTCGTCCGTGGCAAGCCATTTTATTCCGTTATCCGAAACTATTTTTACAACTTCGTTACATAAGGAACCTTCCGACGGCCACATACCTTTCGGTTTTCTGCCGAAAAGCTGTTCGTAATAATTTACGGCATTTTGTACATGCCAAACGGCATCTTCGGGATGAGAAAATCTTTTTTTCGGGAGTACTATATTCGGTGTTGCGTCCAATGCATTGTTTGTGTCGCACAAAAGAGGCATTATGGGGTGATAAAAAGGCGTTACGGAAACTTCTATCTGTCCTCTGTCCTGCAGTTCTTTGTGTTTTTCTACTATCATCCCGCAAATTTTTAATTGTTTTCCTATAAGTTTTTGTTTTTCTTCTTCGGTAAAATCTCTTCCCTTGATGTACAGGGAATCTATAAACTCGTCGTGCTTTCTCCAATAAGGGTCAAACCACGATAAATTAAACCAAACCTGAAGATCTCTTATATCTTCAGGTTTGAAATAGTTTAACATTCTTTTGATATCTTCACTGCTTGTTTGTTTCCCCCTTTTATCCAGTAACTGGCGATACCTGTTGTAAGGATACACCATTGTTTCCCAGTTTGCCATAAAAAAGTTCATTAAAATAAATATTTTTTCTTCTTCGTTCAATTCCAAGACGGGTTTTAAAGAAAGTTCAAGGAATTTATCTTTCGCAATTCCTTTGGCATATTCGTCAAGCTGAATTAACAGCGACGGAACTAAATTGATATTTGATTTTATTCTCGGGTAATCGTCCAAAATTGCAACCATATCATAATAATCTTTTGTTGCATGCAAACGCACCCAGGGAAGTTCGTAAGTGTTGCTGAGAGGATCTTTATATATCGGTTGATGTTGATGCCACAAAAATGCCAAATATGTTTTCTTTGCCATAACTCAATGCTCCAAAATTATTTTTCTTTTGTTTCCGTTGTTTCGGTTCTTTCAAGCCTTTCCAAATTTTTTCCGACAGAAACTGCCAAATAGTTGTTGCCGTATTTTTCCAAAAATTCTTTTGATGCCGATACGGCTTTTGCTTTGTTGTTTGAATCTTCGTAGAGCGTAATTAAAAGCGGATATGCATTCGGACGGACTATTTCGGGCTTGGCATTTGCAATGAAATTTTTAAGTATTGCTTCCGCCTGATCATATTTTTTTTCATACATTAAGTTTGAAGCTTTCATTATCATGGCTCTGTAAGCAGATGGTGTGTTTGAATAGTTTTTCATTAGGTTGTCGATAATCAACATACCCTGCTCCATATTGCCCGTTGCAATAAGCTGTGATGCCGTATCGAGCTTGTCGGAAGCGTCGTTGTTTATTGATTGGATTCGCACATAAACAAAAAGAACAAAAAGTATCGCTGCCAAAATAAACCCGATTGTGGTAAAAATTTTAGTTTTGTTTTCTTTTATGCTGTTTATAAATTCAGCAGTTTTTGATTTTTCCATTTTTACGGTTTCCATAAATATCCTCTACTTTTTTGAGGCAGCTATCTCATAAGAGTTTTGCTGCATTATTTTAAAATATTCATAATTCAACCCTGACATTTCGAGAGTTGCTTTTATTTTTTCTTCGTCCATAAGGTTTTCCGGTTCGTGAGAATCCGTATTCAATACCAGTTTCGTTCCGCATTCAAGTGCTAAAGACGCCACTTCTTTATTGGTGGCATTATGTCCGTGTCTGGTTGTAATCTCCAAACAAACGTTATTTTCTTTTGCAAGTAATACATCTTCTTCGGTAATATGTCCGGGATGTGCAAGAATGTCTATTCCGGCCTGTACCGCGTAGTGATTTGTTTCCGGAGGGACTGTTTCGGCAACGGTTTCACCGTGTACAACTATTATCTTTGCTCCGCATTCTCTGCATTTTGTCGTCATATCTTTTATCAGTTTGGGCGGGACATAAGTTATCTCAACTCCGGGAAGAACCGTTATTTCGTACTGTTCGGTAAGTATTTGTGCCACTTTTATAATTCTCGGTATAATATAGTCGTAAGTTGAATAATCCGCGTGGTCGGTTATGGCAATAGTTGTATATCCTTTAACTTTTGCTCTATATACCAACTCGCTGGGTAGCAATACTCCGTCCGAAAATAGTGTATGTGTATGTAAATCTATCATAATCAAATATTATAGCAATTTTTTTTTATTTTTTGATAGCGGTTCCCGTCAATTTCTTTATACCTTTGGCACCGTCAATTATAAGCACTTCCTTAACGCCTTTTTCAACGGCCTGTTTGCAGCTTTTAATTTTCGGTATCATTCCGCCGGTAATAACGCCCGTTTTAATCAAATTATCTGCCGAATTTATTTTTATCTCTTTAATTGTCTTTTTGTTTTCGTCGAGAACGCCGGCAACATCAGTTAAGAAAATTAATTTGTCCGCTTTAAAAGCTATTGCGATATTTGTGGCAAGCGTATCGGCGTTTACATTTACGGCGTGAGCGGTTTTATCCATGCCCACCGAAGATATTACGGGGAAGAAGCCTTCTTTAATTAAACTCTTTATAAGAGAAATATTTATTTTAACGGGCTCTCCTACGAAACCAAGCTCTTTTTTTACTTTGCATACTGCAATTGCACCGTCTCTTGCAGAAATACCGACGGCTTTAACTTTGTTTTTTATCAGTTCCGCCGTAAGCATTTTGTTTACTTTTCCGCTAAGTGCCATTTCAACGGCTTCAAGAGTTTGTTCGTCGGTATAGCGAAGTCCGTTGACAAATTTTGATTCTATATTAAGTCTTCCCAAAAGATTGTTTATTTCCGGTCCGCCGCCGTGGATAAGAATAATATTTTGTTTTTTTGAAATTTGCGATAAGTCTTTTAAAAATTTCTTTTGAGCGTCTTTGTTCTTTGTTAAACTTCCGCCGAATTTTATTACTATTGTTTTCATAATACTCCTCTGTTTCCTTAGAGTAAATATTCTATAATAATTGGAAACAAAATGCAAAGAAAATTTCTTATTATTTGCTTATCTGAAACCCCGTCGTTATGCATATATACTTTCATTACTCAAATTTGTTTTACAAATTTCCAACTTTTCAACCGCCGTTGCCGTTGTAGTTGTAACTATTCAACTCTTCAATTGTCGTTCTGTCATGCTGAGCTTGTCGAAGCATCTCGTCGTTGCCGTTAAACTCTTCAACTCTTCAACTTCCGTTGTCGTTCTCGTCGTTCATTATACATTGTACATTGCCTTTATAATTCCGCCGCCGATAACATAATCTCCTTCGTAAAATACTGCGGACTGTCCCGGTGTTACGGATGCTTGCGGCTCATCAAACAAAACTATATCCCCCGATACGGTAGCAACAGCCGGAGTATGCATTCTCCTTATTTTTACTTTTGCTTTGAAATCGTTATTTTTTTTGTTGTCCGAAACAAAAGTTATATCTTTTAATTTTGCCACTCTTGAAAAAACTTCTTTTTTTGTCCCTATAACCAAAGTGTTTGTTGCTTTGTCCATTCTTAAAACATATACGGGTTCCGGCGTTGTTATGCCGAGCCCGCTCCTTTGCCCTATGGTGTAATAAATAAGCCCCTTATGTTTCCCCAACACTTTACCGTCTGTATTTACTATCCGACCGGGAATAACTTTTTTGTTAAAATCTTTAATGTTTTTTTGTAAAAAATCATGATACGTTGTCTCTATAAAACATATCTCCTGACTGTCGGGCTTATGTGCTACGGGAAGTCCCGCATCAGCCGATATTTTACGAATTTCTTCTTTTGTTAAATCTGCCAAAGGAAACATTATTTTTGCAAGTTCTTTCTGCGTAAGTTTATACAAAAAATAAGTTTGATCTTTGGATTTATCTTTTCCGAGTTTAAGTTTATATTCTCCGTCGATATTTTCTATTTTTGCATAGTGTCCCGTAGCAAGATAATCAAAACCCAGTTTTTGCATATGGTCCAAAAGAAGACCGAATTTTATTTTCTTGTTGCACAGTATGCACGGATTAGGTGTTGTTGCCGACAAATAAGAAGAGATGAAGTTTTCTATAATCTCATCTTTAAATTCCTGCCGTAAGTCCAATACGTAATGTTTAATACCTAAAAAATCACAGACTTTTTTTGAATCTTCTATCGCCTGCAAAGATACGGAAGTTTTTGTACAGGAATTGTAAAGTTTCAGAGTAAGAGCTGCAACTTCGTATCCCTGTTGCTTTAATAAATATGCGGTAGTAGACGAATCCACCCCGCCGGATAATGCTACCAACACTTTTTCCATTTGCAAAATTATACAAAAAAAATCTTTAAACGGCAATTTTTTTGGTACTTGCACTAAAAAATAAGCTTTATTTTTATGAATTTGGTGAAAATTTATTTAAAAAACATCGGAATTCCGTAATGTTTTAAGGAGATTTCTCAGATAACGAATAAAAGCGGGGTTGTAGCTATGATGCACCCCGCTGTTTTTTTTGTGAAAAAGTTTTAATTTGAAATTTATTAAAAATATTTTATAATTCTAAAAATCTTACAGCATCCGGAACTGTTAAATCATAGTATAAAGCTAAAAGAGATTTATCTCCAGTTCTTAACTCAGTAGGTATTTTTACTCTTGGATGAGTAAACAATTTTGAATCCGAAGTAAGACCTATCCAATTAACATTGAAATCTCTAAAATATCTGTTACCTCTTGCATCTATTCCAAGAACTACTTCGTTTTGTGTGTAGTTTGCCTCTCTACAACCGGCATGATCATCCATAAGAAAATTGCCGTACTCACTATAATAATTTTTTTGAGCAGAAAGAATTTGTCCCAACAAAGCATACCCTTCTGCCATTTTGGCTTTTCTCGTATAACCTTGATAAATAGGCACGGAAATTACCGACAGAATTATTACTATGGCTATAGTAATAACCAACTCCACTAATGTAAAACCTTTTAATTTTCTTTTCATAATTTTTCTCCTTGTTTTAGTTTATTGCCTTCCGTCTGCCATTCCCGAGAGTTTCTGTCGGGAATCTCGTCGTTGTCGTTGCCGTTGGTAGTTGCAACTTTTCAACTATTCAACTATTCAACTGTCGTTGTAGTCATTGCCGTTCATTGTACATTGTACATCATACATTGTACATTGCCGTTTTCAACTATTCAACCTTTCAACTTTTCAACTGTCGTTGCCGTTCATTGTACATCATACATTGTACATTGCCGTTTTCAACTCTTCAACCAAATTTACTTCGCAAATTTGTTGTTGCTTTCTACAAATTTTTTTGATATAATCAGCCGAGAAGCAAGATATGTAATTATGCTATGTGTGCCTTTTGTCGAGTAAATGCTATGATTTAGCTCGCTCGGCTTTAGAATTTTAAGGCATATTAAAGATATTTAAAATATTAGTCAATGTGCTATAAATTTAGTCTATTTGCTAAAATTATAGATTATTTTTAGCTTTTTGTCAATATTTTTTCTGAAAAAGGAGATTTTTTTATGCAGGCAAAAAGTGATTTGTATATAAAAGTTCTTAAAGTCCTAAGGGAAAAGAAAATGACTCAAATGGAGCTTGCAAAAAAAATGAATATAAAGCAGGCATCTTTAAGTAAAATTCTGTCAGGAAAAAACTCCTCAAGAATAGGAACAATTCAAAGAATTGCAGATGCACTAAGTGTTTCAATAAATTATTTTATTGAAGACGGAAGTTATGACAATAATGAAAGGCATAGTGATATAAATATAAATTCAAGAATTGATTTGCTTGAAGAAAAAAACAAAACTCTTGAAGAAAAAATAAAGAGATTTGAAACCGAGCTTGAATTGTTAAAAGTAAAAATCTCCAAATAAAAACACATAAAATTTTTAAAACGGTAAATGCAGAGAAAAATTCTCTGTATTTTTTCTTTGCTTTTTATTTGAGATTATTATAAAATACGGTGTAATAAAAGGAGGTTTTTTATGAATACTTTATCTTTTACAAAGTTTCAGTACGGAATGTACATTATTACATCCGCATTTAACGGGAAAATCGGCGGACAGATAGCAAATACCGTTTTTCAGATAACATCAAATCCGTCAACTATAGCAATAAGTATTTCCAAGCAAAATAATACGCATGCACTTCTTTCCGACAGTAAAAAAGCCGTTATATCCGTAGTAACGGAAGAAGCTCCTTTTGAATTTATAGGAAAATTCGGGTTTAGAAGTTCAAGAGATTTTGATAAGTTTACAGGTGTTGAATATAAACAAAATAACGACGGTGTACCGATAGTAACACAGTATTCTAATGCTTATTTTGAAACTGAAATTGTTTCACAATTTGAAACCGAAACGCATACGCTTTTTATGTGTAAAGTAATTGACTGTGAAGTATTGAATGACAAACCGACAATGACTTACGACTATTATCATAAAGTAAAAAAAGGCCTTACACCGAAAAACGCCCCAACCTATAATGCGAAAAATTAGCAACAACGGACGCATAGGGGCATAGGAACAAAAATGTTAAAAATAATCGGCGGTATTCACAGAGGACGTCAACTGAAAACTCTTCCCAAAGACGATTTTTCCATAAGACCGATGCTCGGTATGATGAAAAAGTCCGTTTTTGATATTATAACGCCCGTACTTCAGAACAGCTTGTTTTTAGATCTTTATGCCGGTGTCGGTTCCGTCGGTATAGAGGCACTTTCCAGAGGAGCAAAAAGGGTAATCTTTGCGGAAATCAGCGATAAGTCTATCGCACTTGTAAAATATAATCTTAAAATGCTTAACCTTGAAGATAAGGCCGATATTATAAAATGTGACGTAATAAAAGGCTTTCCCAAATTTCAAAATAAATATGATATAATATTTTTGGGCCCGCCGTATAAAGACGGCGATAAGAAAGCTTTGGCACTTACGTATCCGACATTAAAAAATATCGTTTTGTTTTCAATGCTTAAAGAAAACGGAATAGTAATTTCCCAAAGACATAAAAACGAACCCGTCGGGGATGTTCCCGGGCTTATAAATTACAGAACCGAAAAATACGGTGATACAACGGTAGCTTTTTACAGGATGTAATATAATTATGAAAGACACAAGTTTTAAAATAAGTTATTCAAGAATTAATTCTTATTTGTTCTGTCCGAATAAATATAAAATAATTTATGTGGATTGCAAATATATTCCTCTTAACGGAGATATGGCGTTCGGGAATTCAATACATAAAACTCTTGATTACTTCTATAAGCACGGAGTTTATACTTACGATGCTTTGCTTGACAGTTTAAATGTATCTTGGGAAAGCGGCGGTTTTGACACTGCACAGGATGTATATGTTTATTACCTGAGAGCGTTGGAAGTTTTGAAAAATTTTTGGGAAACATTCGGTAAATACGTTCCGAAAAAAATTTCTACGGAACATAATTTTAAGGCGGAAATAGGTAAATATCCTTTTGTCGGAATTATTGACAGAATTGACGAATATGAAGACGGCACAAGAGAACTTGTTGATTATAAAACGCATAAAGTTATATGGACACAGGAAAAAGTAGATAACGATTTACAGCTGAGCTTATACTGTTATGCGTGCAAAATAGCTTTAGGTTTTATTCCGGACAGAATAGCAATTTATTTTTTGTCGCATAATAAAAAAATATATACCGTAAGAACGGAAGAACAAATAAAAAAAGCAATTGAACTCTGTGTGGAAATTGCTGATAAAATAAATAATAACGATTTTACCCCGAATATCAAAAATTGCCAAATGTGCGATTTTAAGTTTACCTGCCGTTACAGTGCATTGAAAACAAAAAACGATGAAGAATTTAAAGTGACAATTGCGGATTTTTTAAAGGAATAAAAATGAAAAAATTTTTTGTTGTTTTCTCGAAATTAATTAAATATTTTATCTTTTTCGGATTGATAGCCTATGTGTTGTTTAACCCTACGGCGAGAAAATTGTTTTTAGGATATGTTCAAATACACTCCCTTAAAACCGATATAAAAGAAGCCGAAGAAATAAATTTGGAATATAAGAAAAGATTGTATTATTTGGAAACAAAACCCGAGTATATGGATAGAATCGTAAAAGAAGAACTTGAAGTTCTTGCCGACGATGAAATTGAATATCGGTTTAAAAAAGAAAAAGATAATTCGGCAATTGACAATCAGTAAATTGCGTATTTTTGTTACCGGAAAAATTATGAAGAAAATATTATTCGTAATAAGTTTGTTATTATTTGCAACAAATATTGCTTTGGCTGTTCCGATATCGGTAAAAAAGTTGAAAGTTGTTACAACTTCTCCCTATGCGGCAAGTATCGTAAGAGATATATGCGGAAATAAAATAGTTACAAAAAATATATTTTTTAATTCTTCTCCGTCGCAAGTTTTGTTGCCGTGGTATCAGGAAAGTTATGAAGTTGATGCCAAAACGGTAAAAGATATTTCCAAGAGTAATGTTGTTTTGTACCATTCGTGGCAACCTTGGATAAAAAATTTAAAGTACAGAATAAGTAAATTCGGTATTGTGTATCACGAACTTAGAATAAACGGAAACCTTATGGTACCGGAAACAAATTTACAGTTGGCAAAAGAAATAACAAGTTTGTTTTCCATTTGGAACGGAGATAATAAAGATTTTTATGAAAAAAATTTTTCGGATTACAACAAAAAAGTAAATACGATAGTTGAAGAAATTAAAGAAAATATTGAAAAATTTAAAGGTACTAAAGTTGTTTGCAGTAAAAATATTACTCCGTTTATGAAACGCTTGGGCTTTGATATAATTGCCGAATATAAAGAGGCCGAATATATTACGACCGAAGAAATGCAGATATTAAAGAAAAAAATAAAAGAGAACAAAGTTAAGTATATTGCGGATAGTTTGCAGGCAGGAACCGATATCGGCAGAGCTTTATCGGAAGAATTGAAAATGAAACATATCGTTATCAGCAGTATTCCTCTTGCAAACTCATACGTTAAAACTTTGGAGAAAAATTGCGAAACGATTTTTTCTCAATTGGCTGACGACACTGACGGTAATTAATATTTGTGCTGTGATATTATCTTACATTATTTGCATTTTTTAAATAAAAAATATATAATAACGAAAATTTTGCTGTAAAATTTTATTGACAGAGAAAAAAATGTTTAAAATTGTAAAAAAAGAAGTGTTATCTTCAGTAATTAAGAGCTTTGAAATTGAAGCTCCCGACATTGCAAAAAATGTCAAAGCAGGACAATTTATAGTTCTCCGTCTTAACGAGAAAGGAGAAAGATTCCCTCTTACCGTTGCAGGCAAAAATATAGAAAAAGGAACTATAAAAATTATTTTCCAGGAAGCGGGTAAATCCACTACGCAGCTGGGCACGCTGAACGAAGGCGACAGTATCAGAGATATCGTCGGTCCTTTGGGACAGCCTACCGAAATTAAAAAGTTCGGAACGGTAGTTGCCATGGCAGGCGGTGTGGGAACGGCGGAACTTCTTCCCGTTATCAGTGATTTACTTAAAGCAGGTAACAAAGTTATTACTATCGTCGGTGCAAGAAATAAATCTCTTTTGTTGTTGCAGGACGAGCTGAAAGCCAACTCTACGGAACTTTTAACGGCTACCGACGACGGTTCTTTCGGTATAAAAGGTTTTGTAACCAATGTTTTGGCGGATGTTATAAAAAGAGAAAAGGTTGATATAGTTTATGCCATAGGGCCTGTTCCGATGATGAAAGCCGTATCAAATATGACAAGAGAATACAATTTGAAAACACTTGTGTCGCTTAACCCGATAATGGTTGACGGAACGGGAATGTGCGGTGCTTGCAGAGTAAGTGTTGACAAAAAAATAAGGTTCGCCTGTGTTGACGGTCCGGAATTTGACGGGCATTTGGTTGACTGGGATGAGCTTATAAACAGATTAAGGGCTTTTAAAGAAAACGAAAAATTGGCGTTGGAAAAATATAAAGATATTCTTAATATGGAGTGCAAATGTCACAAAGAATAAAAATGGCTGAAAGAGAGCCTAATATAAGAAACAAAGATTTTGAGGAAGTAAATTTAGGTTATTCCGACGAGCAGGCTTTGTCGGAAGCAAAAAGATGTTTGAATTGTAAGAAGCCTATGTGCGTAACGGGCTGTCCCGTTGAAGTGCCTATTCCGGCATTTATTCACGAGCTGGCAAACAATAATCCGGCGGAAGCGATAAAAATTATCAAGACAAAAAGTAATCTTCCCGCAGTTTGCGGAAGAGTATGTCCTCAGGAAAAACAGTGTGAAAGTAAATGTATTTTAGGAATAAAACAAGAGCCTGTAGCTATAGGTAATCTTGAAAGATATGCAGCAGATTGGGCAGCAAAAAATGCCAAAGAGGATAATTTTGATATAAAACCTAACGGTATAAAAGTGGCTGTTATCGGTTCCGGTCCCGCAGGTTTAACATGTGCGGGAGACCTTGCAAAGATGGGCTATGATGTTACAATATTTGAATCTCTGCACGATTCCGGCGGAGTTTTAAGATACGGTATCCCGGAGTTTAGGCTTCCGGTAGCGGTGCTTGATAAAGAAGTTGACTCTTTAAAAAAACTCGGAATAAAATTCGTTTTTAATTATTTAATAGGAAGAACAAAAACGGTTGAAGATTTATTGGCAGAGGGCTTTAAGGCTATATTTGTGGGAACGGGTGCAGGACTGCCGACATTCCCCGGAGTAGAAGGTGAAAACCTTAACAATATTTACTCCGCTAACGAATTTTTGGTGAGAATAAATTTGATGAACGCATTTCAGTTTCCGGAATACGACACTCCCGTTCATAAAGGTAAAAATGTGGTAGTTATCGGCGGCGGAAATACAGCGATGGATTCTGTCAGAACAGCAAAGAGAATCGGTGCGGAATCTGTAAAACTTCTTTACAGAAGAACACAGAACGAAATGCCGGCAAGACTTGAAGAAAGGAAACATGCTCTTGAAGAAGGCATAGAATTTATTGAGCTTACCGCCCCGAAAAAATTTATTGCCGACGAAAAAGGTTTTGTTAAAGCAGTAGAATGTGTTAAAATGCAACTTACCGAACCTGATGCTTCCGGCAGAAGAAAACCTGTTGAAATTGAAGGTTCCAACTTTATAATAGAAACTGATTTGGTGGTTTTGGCTTTGGGGTTAAACCCTAATCCTATTCTTCCGTCCTTAACAAAAGGGCTTCAGACCGATAAAAAAGGACATCTCATTGTTGATGAAAACTTTATGACAACAAGGGAAGGCATTTTTGCCGGTGGCGATATTGCCGGCGGAAGCACTGTTATTCAGGCAATGGGAATGGGCAAGCAAGCTGCTAAGCATATAGATGTTTATGTTAAAGGGTTGCATTTATAGCGAAAAAACAGCAAATTTTGGACTACAATATTGAAACTCGCAAACTTATGTACCGTTACACTTACGTACACCGCGTTTGCGAGTTTCTTCATTTCGTCTCAAACTTTGCCGTTTTTTCTGTATCCTTACATTCGTTGGTAAATTTTCTTTTTGCCGTCGTTGTTGTTGCTGTTTGTCGTTAAACTATTCAACTATTCAACTCTTCAACCGTCGTTCTTTCTGTCATTCCCGAGAGTTTCTGTCGGGAATCCCGCCGTTGCCGTTCGCCGTTCATTGTACATTGTACATCATACATTGTACATTGCTGTTGTTGGTCGTTGCCGTTGAAACTTTTCAACTCTTCAACTGTTCAACTTTTCAACCAAATTCTCTTTGCCAATTTTTCCGTTGCTTAATTTTTCTATACAAAATATTTTATTTTTTGTACAATAAAAAATTATGGAAGAAAATTATATCAGAATATTAGATACCAATTTGAACAGATGTAAAGAAGGCTTGCGGGTTGTAGAAGATACTTGCAGATTTGTTTTTTGCGACGATAAATTATATAAAGAAATAAGAGAAGTCAGACATCTTGCTTCAAAATATTTGGCAGATAAATATGACGAACTTTTAAAAGCTCGCGACAGCGTTTCCGATTCCGGAAGACAAGCAAATGAAAAAAACAGAGAAAGTTTGAAAAATATTGTGATTGCCAATTTTAAAAGAGCCGAAGAATCTTTAAGGGTTTTGGAAGAATATTCAAAAATTTTTGATTTCGATATTGCATTAAAATATAAAGAACTGAGATATCGTGTTTATGAGATTGAAAAGCAGGTTGTTTTGGAACAAAAATGCTAAAATTTTGTTTTACAAATTTTAAAAGGAGTTTAAATGGCAATTTTAAAAATAGTTAAATACGGTGATCCTATATTGAGAAAAAAAACTCAGCCCGTATCGGAAATAAATGACGATGTTAGAACTCTCGCAGAGGATATGTTGGAAACAATGTATTCGGCTCGCGGAGTAGGACTGGCTGCACCTCAAATAGGACTGTCTCTGCAAATTTGTGTCATAGATGTTCTTCCCGAGGGGAAAAACAGACCTTTTGTTTTTATAAACCCTAAAATAATTTCCGGCGAAAATAAAATAGAGCAGGAAGAAGGATGTCTTTCTTTTCCGAAGATTTACGAAAAAGTAAAAAGATTTGAAAAAGTGCAGGTGGAATATACTGACCTTAAAGGAAATGTTAATACCGTTGAAGCCGAAGGCTTCTTTGCGAAAGCCTGCCAGCACGAAATAGACCACCTGAACGGGAAAGTTTTTATAGATTATCTTCCCGATTGGAAGAGAAAACTTGTTGAAAAAGAAATAAAGAGAAGAAAGAAAAATAAAAATTGGTAAAAATCTCAAAGGAAAATTGTTATGAAAATAATATTTTTCGGAACAGCCGATATATCAAAATATTTTTTGGAAAATACGGATACAAAGCATAATGTTGTTTGTGTTGTAACAATGTGCGATAAACCCGTCGGCAGAAACAATAAAATTAAAGCTCCGGCGGTAAAAGAGTATGCTATTAAAAAAAATATTCCGTATATTCAGGTGGATAAGTTTACCGACGAGATTGCGGAAGAAATAAAAAAGTATAATGCCGATGTCGGGGTGGCGGTATCTTTCGGGAAAATAATTCCGGAAAAAGTTTTTAATTTGCCGAAATACGGATGTTTCAATATTCATTTTTCGTTATTACCTCAATACAGAGGAGCTTCTCCCGTTCAGCAGGCATTGCTTGACGGGCAGGAAAAAACAGGTGTAACGGCATTTTTTATAGAAAAAGGTCTTGATACCGGTGATATAATATTGCAACGTGAACAAAATATAGATTACAAAGATACTTCCGATATTTTATTCAATAAATTAAACTTACTCGGCATAAAAGTGATGAACGAAGCACTTGAACTTTTGGAGACAGGGAATTTTGAAGCCGTTAAACAGACTGGAGAGCCTTCTTTTTGCAAAATATTTAAAAAAGAAGACGGCAAAATTGATTGGACAAAATCCGCAACCGATATCTATAATATGTATAGAGGTTTTTATCTGTGGCCTAAAGTTTTTTGTACTATAGCCGATGGCAGAATGGCAGGCAAAACAATGAAAATTATAGAATGCAGTCCCGTGGAAGATAGTTCCGATTTGCAGCCCGGAAGCGTTATTGAGGTAAAAAGAGGACAAGGTTTTACGGTAAAATGCGGTAAAAATGCTCTTTTTATTACAAAGGTTCAGCCGGAAAGCAAAGCTCAAATGTCTGCTTATGACTTCGTCAACGGTGCCGGCATAAAAGCCGCTTCGCGATTTTTCTTGACAATATGAACGGTATTTTATATCATAAACTATGGAAGAATTTGAAAAAAACAGAATTACAAAAAAAATAGATAAACTTATAAAAAATTATAAGGTTTTGGAAGAATCGAATGTCAGACTGAAAGTCGAAAATAAATATCTCGACGATGAAATTAAAAAGTTAAAAAAAAGAGTTTCCGAACTTTCGGGTTTTGAGTTGAAACAGAAAAAAGTCGTTTCCAAAATAAAAAGAGTTTTGAATAAATTAAATTCTTTAAACCAAGGGTTATAAATTGGTAGAAATTAACAGAAAGATTATGGGTATGATGCTAAATATTGCCGTTGATGATTCGGATCTGTTGAAAGTGGATTCCATTATCAACTATGCAAATGATATATATAGTGCTGTTCAGAAAGAACACGAAGAGATTCTTGACAGTTCAAGATTAAGAGCTTTGGCTGTTTATAAGCTCGTGTCAGAATTGCAGACAATTAAGGGTGAAAAAGAAGTATTTTTAGATAAAAACAATAAAATGATGGACGATTTAATTAAAAAAATCGATTCTTTAAATTTACAAAATTAATTTTTTGTAAACCCTGCATTGTTGGTGAATTCTTTGTTAGAGTATTTATTCCGATGAGTTCTTTAGGAGAAAATACATGCGAGTTATGCAGAATGATGCATAGACCATGTTTCTCACCTGTAAAAAAAGGGCTTTAAATACCTGACGGGCACGGCAACTGCGGGGTTTTTGTTTTTCGAGGTAAAAATGGATGAAAATCAAATGTCGGAGAAGAGTAAGTTAAGGTACGATTTTTTAAAAATCAGGGACAGAATTGAGCCGTCTTTGAGACACGCCTACAGTAATATAATTCTTTCCAAAATAAAAAAACTGCAGGAATATAAGAACTCAAATATGGTTATGTTTTATTTGTCTTACGGCTCCGAAGTTATTACGGATTTTATGATTAACGAATTCTTGGGAGACGGTAAAGAAGTTGCGGTTCCGGTTATTCAAAACCCGGGAGACGGTATTATGACGGCAGTCCGTATCAATAAACTTGAAGAATGCTATGAAAAAGTTTACGGTATAAGACAGCCGGAATTTAATGAAGACGAAGTAGTTGCAAAAGAGGACATAGACCTGATATTTGTTCCCGGAATAGTTTTTGATAACAGCGGTTATCGTGTGGGTTACGGTAAAGGTTATTATGACAGATGGTTGGAAGGAACGGATATCGCTAAAAGAGTAGGTTTGGCATTTGAAGCACAGTTGGTAGATAAAATACCCAATTTGGAACATGATTTACCGGTGGGCAAAATACTGACCGAAAAGAGAATTATTGAAATTGTAAAAAATTGACTTTGTGAAAAAAGGAGAAGCAGACCATGGAACACGTTTTGATGTTGGTTGGAATAGGCTGCGTATGCTTTGGATTAGGTTTTATTTTAAGATATGTTTATGCAAAGATAGACTCTAATTCCGTTGAACAGATTTATGAGAGAACGATAAACGAAGCAAAGATTGTAGCCGATGCAAAAGCCAAAGAAATTATTATGGCAGGAAGAGATGCTACGGAAAAAGAAAGAAAAGAGGCCGAGCAGGAAATAAAAGAGAAAAAAATCGAATTCCAGAATACGGAAAAGAGATTGAACCAAAGAGAAGAAAGCCTTGACAGAAAGATGGATTATCTGGACAAAAAAGACAGAGATCTCCAGCAGAAAGAGAAAGATGTTGAGGGAAAAGAAAAAACTATCGACCAAAGAATTTCCGAACTGGAACAAATAAAAAATGAACAAAGAACCGTTTTGGAAAAGCTTTCCGGTTTGACAAGAGAAGAAGCTAAACAGAGACTTGTAAAAGAAATGTTGGATGAAGCCAAAAGAGAAGCTGCAATTCAGTCTCAGAAAATCGAACAGGATTTGAAAGAAAATTCAAATAAAAAGGCAAAAGAAATTCTTTCAATTGCAATACAGAGAGTTGCGGCGGACCATACCGTTGATACTACCACATCCACAATTCCCATACCTTCAAACGAAATAAAGGGAAGAATTATCGGAAGAGAAGGCAGAAATATTAAAGCTTTCGAACAGGCAACGGGCGTAGATTTGATTATTGACGATACGCCGGAAGCCATTACGATTTCTGCATTTGACGGCGTAAGAAGATTTATCGCAAAAAAATCTTTGGAAAAACTTATTGCCGACGGTAGAATTCATCCCGCAAGAATTGAAGAAGTCGTAGAAAAAACAAGAAAAGAAGTTGATGAAATGATAAAAGATTTGGGTGAACAGGCCGCACTTGATTCCGGTGTTACGGGGCTTCATCCTGAAATTATAAAACTTTTGGGTAAGCTGCATTTCAGAACATCTTACGGACAGAATCAGTTGCAACACACGTTGGAAGTTACATGGCTTGCAGGTGCAATTGCCGGCGAACTCGGACTTGATGTCGCTTTCTGTAAGAAAGCAGGTTTGATGCACGATATAGGTAAAGCCGTTGACCACGAAGTTGAAGGAACTCATCATCAAATATCTGCGGAATTTGCAAAGAAGTACGGTGAATCTCCTAAAATGATAAATGCAATCCTGGCTCATCATGAGGGTTTTGCGGAACCGCAAAGTCCGGAAGCTTTTGTTATTGCGGCAGCCGATGCAATTTCGGCGGCAAGACCGGGAGCAAGAAGAGAAACCGTTGAAAGTTATTTAAAGAGACTCGAACAGCTTGAAACCGTTTCAAAGAGCTTTAAGGGAGTAGCTTCCGCTTATGCAATACAGGCAGGAAGAGAAATAAGAATATTGGTAGAACCGGAAAATATTGACGATGTACAGACACACGTATTGGCTCATGATATTGCACAAAAAATTGAAAACGAAATTGAATATCCGGGACAGATTAAAGTAACTGTTATCAGAGAAACAAGAGCTCAGGATATAGCAAAGTAATATTGTACATTGCAGTTGTTGTTGGTCGTTGTCGTTGCAGTTGTAGTTGTAGTTGTCGTTGTCGTTGTCGTTGATAAACTTTTCAACTATTCAACTATTCAACTAAATTTGCTCCGCAAATTTTCAACTCTTCAACTGTCGTTGTAGTCATTGCCGTTCATTGTACATTATACATTGTACATTTTACATTATTAAAATGGACTTATTTGATTTTGTAAATTCAAACATAAATATTGAAGAAGAAAATACCGGTGACGGGAAAAAGATTTATTCCGTCACAGAGATAAACAATAATATCAAAAATATTTTGGAAGAATCTTTAGGTACTGTTTGGCTGTCCGGTGAAATTTCCGGGTTTAAACATTATTCGTCAGGGCATATGTATTTTACTCTGAAAGACGAAAATTCTCAAATTTCTGCCGTGATGTTTTCGGGATATAATCAAAAATTAAATTTTGTTCCAAAAGACGGTATGCAGGTCCTCGTCTATGGGAAAATTACATCGTATATAAACAGAGGTTCTTATCAGATACAAGTTTTTTACGCTCAGGAAACCGGGCTTGGTACCCTGCAGGAAGCTTTTGAAAAATTAAAGAAAAAACTTGCCGAAGAGGGTTTGTTTGATGCTTCGCATAAAAAAGAAATCCCTTATATCGTAAATAAAATAGGTGTTGTAACGTCCAAAGACGGTGCGGCATTGCACGATATATTGTCAGTGTTGGACAGAAGATTTTCAAACGTTGAAGTTTTAATATATCCGGTACGTGTTCAGGGAGAACAGGCAAAGTTTGAAATAGCCAAAGCAATAAAATATTTAAACGAGAACCATAAAGATTTGGATGTTTTACTTGTAGGACGTGGCGGAGGCTCTTTGGAAGATTTATGGGCGTTTAATGAAGAAATAACGGCAAGAGCAATATTTGCTTCAGAAATTCCCGTTATTTCCTGTGTGGGACATGAGGTGGACTTTACGATTGCCGATTTTGTTGCGGATTTAAGAGCACCAACTCCGTCGGTGGCAGCTGAAGTTGTTGCCAAGAATAGAAAAGATATTGAAGAAAAACTTTTTTTAATAAAAAGAAAAATAATTGATGATATTAAAAATATAGTTGCGGTTTATGACGAAAAAATAAAATATTTTAAAAATTGCAGAGCTTTATCAAAACCTTATGAAATATACGAAGATAAAATTCAATATATAGACGAGCTGAAAGAAGATTTGATAAATAAAATTAAGAATCTTATTTCTGATAAAGAATATAAATTTCAGCTGAGTTTGAAAAAATTGGAGCTTTTATCTCCTTTGAAGATTTTAAACAGAGGTTACAGTGCCTGTTTTGATAAAGATAATAAAATTGTAAAAAGCATAAAACAGATTTCCGTAGACGATACTATGGATGTTAAATTATCCGATGGAATTGTGAGAACAAAAGTTGAAGGGGTACTATGAAAGAAAAAACAAAAACTTTTGAAACTTCATTAAAAAGGCTTGAAACAATAGTTGACGAAATGGAAAATTCTCAACTTGATATAGATAAAGCCATGAATCTTTTTGAAGAAGGAATATCTTTGGTTAATCAGTGTTCCAAAAAACTTGACGAAACCAAGAAAAAAATAGAAATCCTCGTTGAGAAAAACGGTAAAATGCATAAAGAAGAATATATTGAAAAAGAAGGCTCCGATGAATAAAAAAAGTTTTGATTTGAAAAAGTTCCTTTCACAAAAAGCAAAAGTTGTCGATACTTTGTTGAAAAAATATCTTCCCAAAGATAAATCCGTAATTTCTCGGGCAATGAGATATTCCGTTCTTGCCGGCGGTAAGCGTTTAAGACCGATTTTTGTAATGCTTGGTGCGGAAAGTTTCGGGCTTGATATAAAAAAAATCGAACCTGCAGTATGTGCGGTTGAATTTCTGCATACATATTCTTTAATTCATGACGATTTACCTGCAATGGATAACGATGATTTGAGAAGAGGTAAGCCGACCAGTCATAAAAAGTTCGGTGAAAGTGCCGCAATACTTGCCGGCGACGCACTGCTTACGGAAACTTTCAATTTAATTGCAAAATGTAAAGTTCCCGCCGACAGAATCGTTAAAGCAATAACAATGTTTTCCGATTATTCCGGATATAAAGGAATGATTGCAGGTCAGGCGGAAGATACCATTGAAGCGGGGAAATGGAATAAACAAAATGTTTCCTTATGCAAGAAAAAACTTGAGTATATTCACATACATAAAACATCCGATTTGATAAAAGCAAGTTTGAAACTCGGTGCAATACTTGCCGGTGCGAAAGATAATGCTTTAAAAGCACTTGAAAAATACGGACAGAATATAGGAATAGCATTTCAAATTGCCGATGATATTTTGGATGTTTATGCCGATAAGAAATTATTAGGTAAAAACGGCAGCGATGCCGATAACGATAAATTAACATATTTAAGATTATACGGAAAAGAACAGTCGGAAATTAATGCAAAAAAGTTAATTACCGAAGCAAAAAAAGTAATTTCAAATTTTAAAAAGAACAGAGAAATTTTCGAATCTTTAGCCGACTATATGATAATGAGAACCTTTTAGGTCGTTGTAGTTGGTAGTTGTTGTGGTTGTTGTAGTTGTTGGTCGTTGTCGTTCATTATACATTATACATTGTACATTGTAAATTGTAAATTGCAGTTGTAGTTGTCGTTGTCGTTCATTATACATTATACATTGTACATTATACATTAAATTATGTCTATCTTAGATAAAATAACATCACCCGACGATATAAAAATTATCAAAAAAGAACTGCTTCCTTCTCTTGCACGGGAAGTCAGGCGGAAAATAGTTTATACCGTATCAAAAACGGGCGGACATATTGCATCAAGTCTCGGTGTAGTGGAACTGACCATAGCACTGTTGTACTCGTTTGATGCAAAAAAAGATAAATTTATTTGGGATGTAGGACATCAGGCTTACGCATATAAAATTCTCACCGGAAGAAAAGACAGGTTTGACACTTTAAGACAATACAGAGGTATAAGCGGATTCCCGAAGAGAAGCGAATCAAAATACGACGCTTTCGGTGCTGGGCATGCTTCTACTTCCATTTCCGCCGCACTGGGTTTTGCAGCGGCAAGAGATTTAAACAAAGAAAATTACAAAGTTGTTGCCGTTATCGGCGACGGCTCTATGACGGGCGGACTTGCTTTTGAAGGGTTGCAAAACGCGGGAACTCTCGATAAAGATATGCTTGTTATTCTAAACGATAATCAGATGTTTATATCGCAGAAAGTCGGTGTTCTTGCAGGATATTTAACTAAGCTTTTAAATGCAAAAGGTGTAAAAAAAGTTGAAGACAGAATTTTGAAAATAGCATCAAACTTAAAATTTTTAAACTTTGCTTCAATAAAAAAGATAGTTAAAAGGTTTAAGGTTATTTTATTTCCGGGTCTGATGTTTGAAGAAATGGGCTTTTCTTATGTCGGACCTATTGACGGACACAATATAAATCAATTGATAGATGTTTTGGGGAAAGTAAAAAATATCAAAGGTCCGGTTCTTCTTCATATCGCGACGAAAAAAGGTAAAGGTTATAAGTTTGCCGAAGAAAATCCTACTAAATTTCATGGTATCGGTCCTTTCGATGTTAAAACAGGCAAAACTCTTTCTTTAAAGAAAGTTACATATACGGAAGTTTTTTCTAAAGCCATAGTTAAATTGGCGGAAAATGACGATAAAATTGTCGCAATTACGGCGGCTATGCCCGACGGGACGGGATTAAAAAGTTTTTCCAAGATTTTTCCGGACAGATTTTTTGATGTCGGTATAGACGAGGGACACGCCGTAACATTTGCTGCGGCACTTGCCGCCGGAGGGATGAAGCCCGTTGTTGCGATTTATTCCACGTTTATGCAGAGAGCTTTGGACAATATTATTCACGATGTTGCATTGCAGAATTTGCCCGTTATAATGATGCTTGACAGAGCCGGTATTGTAGGCGAAGACGGAGCAACGCACCACGGAGCATTCGATTTGTCCTATATGAAATATATTCCGAATTTAACGATTATGGCACCTGCCAACGAGACGGAACTTCAGGATATGCTGAATACCGCACTTACTTTGAAAAATCCGTCGGTAATTCGTTATCCGAGAGGCAGCGGGACAAGACAGGCTTCTTTCCAGAGAGAGTTTGAATTGCTTGAAATCGGCAAAGCCAAACTTGAACGGGAAGGAAAGGACGCCTGTATAGTTTGTTTGGGAAATGTGTTGCAGGTATGTCTTGAAGCTGCGGACAGACTGAAAGAAAAAGGTATTAATGTGTCCGTTTTAAATATGCGTTTTTTAAAGCCTTTTGACGAAAATGCCGTAAAAAATATTTTAACTTATACAAATAAAATAGTTACCGTTGAAGAGGGGTCTTTATTGGGCGGTATGGGTGAAACCGTAAAGTCCGTTCTTTCCGGAACGGTTGCCAATATTAAATCTATAGGTCTTGCCGACGAGTTTATAGAACATGGCAAGCAGAACCTGATAAGAGAACTCTGCGGAATATCTGCCGAAAATATAGAAAAAACAATTTGTGATTTATGAAAAAAAGATTAGACGTTTTAATATTTGAAAAAAATCTTGCCGAGAGTCGCTCAAAGGCACAGGCACTTGTAATGGCAGGCGAGGTTCTTGTTAACGGCGAAAAAATTACAAAAGCAGGGTTTCAGGTTTGTGAAGATGATGTAATAGAGATAGAAAAACAAAATCCTTACGTTTCCAGAGGCGGGCTTAAGCTGGAATCGGTTTTACGGTTGTTTGAGTTGGATTTTACCGATAAAATTTGCATGGATATAGGTGCATCGACGGGCGGCTTTACCGATTGTATGCTTCAGCACGGAGCAAAGAAAGTTTATGCCGTTGACGTGGGGACGGCACAATTGCACTACAAGTTAAGAAATGATCCGCGTGTCGTAAATATTGAAAATGTAAATTTCAGATATTTTGATAAAGCACTTTTGAAAGACGATATAGATATAATAACGATAGATGTTTCTTTTATTTCGTTGGATAAAATTTTACCTTTGGCAAGCGAAATCATTTTGCCGTCGGGATATATAATCGCAATGATTAAACCTCAGTTTGAGCTTGAACCCGGCGAAGTAAAAAAAGGCGTAGTTAAAGATGAAACTTTAAGACGTAAAGCAATTGATAAAATAAAAGCCGTTTCGGAAAATTTGAATTTATATGTTTTGAAAGAACAGGATTCCGGACTTAAAGGTCCGAAAGGAAATTTGGAACATTTTGTTTTGCTTTCACGGAATAAAATATAATTTTAGATTGATATAAGAGGTGTCGAGATGGAGTATAATGTATTGGAAACAGAAAAAAAGTGGCAGAAAATTTGGGACGAACAAAAAGTTTTTAAATCCGTAACGGATGAAAATAAGGAAAAATATTATATCTTGGTAATGCTTCCTTATCCTTCGGGAAATCTCCATATGGGGCATGTAAGAAATTACAGCATAGGAGATGTTTTTGCAAGGTTTAACAGAATGCAGGGGAAAAATGTTATTCATCCCATGGGGTGGGATGCTTTCGGACTTCCTGCGGAAAACGCAGCCATAAAACATAACATAGCTCCGGAAAAATGGACTAAACAGAATATTGCAAGAATGAGAGAACAGTTAAAAATGCTCGGTATTTCTTACGATTGGGACAGAGAACTTGCAACTTGTGACGTGGAATATTATAAATGGAATCAGTGGATATTTTTGGAAATGTATAAGAAAGGTCTTGTATTCAGAAAAAAATCCAATGTTAACTGGTGTCCGTCATGTAAAACGGTTTTGGCCAACGAACAGGTATCCGAAGGTCAGTGCTGGAGATGTCACAGCAATGTCGAACAGAAAGAACTGGAACAGTGGTTTATAAAAATTACTCAGTATGCCGATGAACTTCTTGAGGGACATAAACTTCTTTCCGGATGGCCCGAGCAGGTTTTAGCCATGCAGAAAAACTGGATAGGCAAATCGCACGGTGCAAGTATGAATTTCGATATTGCAGGTTCCGATAAAAAACTTGAAATATTTACCACTCGTCCCGACACGATTTTCGGAGTAACTTTTATGGTTGTTTCTCCGGAACATCCCATGCTTAAAGAATTTAAAAATCAAATAAAAAATTGGGACGAAGTTGAAAAATATATTACGGCAAGCTCGTTAAAATCTAATATTGAACGTTCTTCCTCAAAAGAAAAAACAGGTGTTAAACTCGACGGAGTTTCTATAGTTAACCCGGCAACGGGAAAAAATGTTCCTTTGTTTGTTGCCGATTATGTTTTAATGGGTTACGGAACCGGTGCTATTATGGCTGTTCCCGCTCACGATCAGAGAGACTGGGAATTTGCTAAAAAATATAATGTTGAAATAATTCCCGTTATACAGGGTAAAGACGGCGATATAACAAAAGCTGCTTACGAAGGCGAAGGTGTAATGATTAATTCCGGTAAGTTTAACGGAATATCGTCGCAGGATGCAAGAATAAAAATGCCTTTATGGGTTGAAGAACAGGGCTGGGGAAAAAGAACTACAAACTATAAATTAAGAGAGTGGTTGATATCAAGACAAAGATGTTGGGGAACGCCCATACCGATGGTTCACTGCGATAAATGCGGAATAGTTCCCGTTGACGAAAAAGATTTGCCCGTAATTCTTCCGACGGATGTTAAGTTTACCAATGACGGCAAATCTCCTTTGCAGTCCGACGAAAAATTTGTTAATACCGTTTGTCCCAAATGCGGCGGACATGCAAGAAGAGAAACAGATACCATGGATACTTTTGTAGATTCTTCGTGGTATTTTTTAAGATATACCGACGCACATAATGATAAAGCCTGCTTTGATACGAGAGAAGCAAATTACTGGATGCCTGTTGACCAGTATGTCGGCGGTATCGAGCATGCTTGTATGCATTTAATTTATTCAAGGTTCTGGCATAAAGTTTTAAGAGATATGGGACTTGTTAAATGTGACGAACCTTTCACGAATTTATTGACTCAGGGAATGGTTACTCTCGGCGGAAGTGCAATGTCCAAATCCAAAGGAAATATTGTGAGCCCCGACGAGATAGTATCAAAATACGGAGCAGATACGGCAAGGCTTTTTATCCTTTTTGCGGCACCTCCGGAAAAACAGCTTGATTGGTCTTCCGACGGCGTAGAAGGGTGTTGGAGATTTATCAACAGAGTATGGAGACTGCAGGAAATAGTGAATACACAATCTTCAGAACCTGTAACCGAAAAAGCCAAAGAAGATTTGTTGAGAAGTATGCATATCTGTATAAAGAGAGTTACCGAAGATATAGACAAAAAACATCAGTTTAATACCGCAATTTCCGCGATAATGGAACTGGTTAATGCGATGTATTTGTACAAACATCATTCCAATGACGACGGACTTTCAAAACAGGTTTATGAAACGATAGTAAAACTTTTAAGTCCGTTTACTCCTCATTTAAGCGAAGAAATTTGGAGTGTTCTCGGACATAAAGATTGTGTTTCCGTTGCGACATGGCCTAAGTTTGAAGAAAAATATATTAAGCAGGATACCGTAGAAGTTCCGGTTCAGGTTAACGGAAAACTGAAAGGCAGAGTAAGTATTGATGTCTCTGCCGATGAACAAACCGTAAAAGATATTATATTGAACGACGAAAAATTGAAAGCAATATTTGAAGGCAAAAACATAGTAAAGTTTATTTACGTTAAAACAAAAATTGTCAATGTTGTAATTAAGTAGAAATCGTTTCGCGATTTTCAAAGGAGTTCTTATGAAAAAATTATTCTTATTATTGTTTTCTTTTGTCGTACTTGTTACGGCTTGTACATCTCCTTACGATCCCGCACCGCAGTTATTGCCGTCGTATATAAAAAATGTTTATGTACGTCCCGTAGTGAACAATACCAATCAATACGGTTTGGAAGATAAGTTTACCAATGCCATAATAGACGAATTTATGAGAGACGGCAGGCTGTCCGTAGTAACAAATGAGGAAGAAAGTGACGGTGTTGTAGTTTGCGAAATTAAGAGATATACTTTACAGCCTTTAACTTATGATGCAAACATGGTTACGGAACAGTATAAACTGTGGATATTGATAAATGTTTATTTTATAGACAGACATGAAAATATTACTCTGTGGACAGAGCCTAATATGGAGGGAATACAAATTTATGCGGATTCCGTCAAGGTCGGGTTCGGCGGAATGACGGAAGATCAGGCAAGAGAATTTATTTGGGAAAAACTTTCGCGTGATATCGTAAAAAGAACAGTTAAAGGATTCGGTAATGCAGGCGGAATTTCCGAACGAAAAGTACAGGAATAAAAATTGCCGAAGGCAATTTTTAGTTTATCACCTTTTCAGCTGTCGTTAAAACTATTCAACTATTCAACTTTTCAACTAAATTGTTGAAAACTTTAAAATACTTTGTGTTTTCAAAATATTGATAAAAAAATTGGAATTATATATAATATACGAATATGAAAGATATAACTGCAGTTTATCCGGGAAGTTTCGATCCGCCTACAAACGGACACATAGATATTATAAAAAGGGCATCAAAGATTTTTACAAAAGTTATTGTTGCCGTTACGCATAATTGCAATAAAAAACATATGTTTTCTTTGGAAGACAGAGTTTCCATGATGAGCCAATCAGTGAAAGATATTAAAAACGTTAAAGTCTCTTCGTTCTCCGGATTGTTGGTTGATTATCTCGATAAAATAGACAGCTTTTGTATAGTCAGAGGTTTAAGAGCTTTATCTGATTTTGAGTATGAGTTTCAGATGGCACTTATGAACAGAGAATTAAAAAAAAATGTTGAAACGATATTTTTGGTTCCCGCTCAGGAATATACGTTCCTGTCATCAAGTACCGTAAGGGAAATTGCATCTTTGGGAGGAAACTTTAAAAATTTTGTTCCGAAATGTGTATATAAAAAAATGATGAAAAGGGGAGAATAAATGTACGATTTATTGCAATTGCTTGATTTTGCTTCAGCAAGAAATGCGTCCGATTTACACATCGTTGTAGGTGTTCCTCCCATGATGAGGGTGGATACTATTTTGCGTTCCGCAGGTGATGCCAAACTTACACCGGAAGAATCAAAAAAACTTATATATTCCGTATTGAACGAACAACAGATAGCGAAGTTTGAAGAAACCAATGAGCTTGATGCTTCCATTCCGATAAAAGACAGAGGAAGAGTCAGAATAAATGTTTTTAAACAGAGAGGTTCGGTCTCGGCGGCACTGAGATTTATTCCAGAAAGAACTTACACTTTCGAAGAATTAAATCTGTCGAAAGTTGTTTATGATATAGTAAATCTTCCTAAAGGTTTGGTTCTTGTTACAGGTGCTACCGGTTCGGGAAAAACAACGACTCTTGCATCGATAATTAATTACATAAACGAAAAAAGAAGGGAACATATCATAACTTTGGAAGATCCCATAGAATATCTTCATAAGCATAAAAATTGTATAATAAACCAAAGAGAAATCGGTTCCGATACGAAATCTTTTGCCGACGCATTAAGATATATTTTAAGACAGGATCCCGATATAGTTCTGATAGGAGAAATGAGAGACTTGGAAACAATCTCGTCGGCTCTTACGCTTGCGGAAACCGGACATTTGGTTTTTGCAACTCTCCATACCATGGATGCCTCTTCTTCGATAAACAGAATAGTTACGTCTTTTCCTGCGGAACAGCAGGCACAGATAAGATCTCAGTTGTCGCTTACGTTGAAAGCCGTATTTTCTCAACAGTTATTGCCGAGTGCGTCAGGTAGCGGTATGGCTATGGTTTGTGAGATAATGCTTGCCAATGACAGCGTTAAAAATCTTATAAGAGAAATGAAAATAGAACAGTTATATTCCGTTATTCAGTTGAACAGACAGGCAGGTATGCAGACTATGAACCAGTCTCTTTTCGAAAATGTAATAAAGAGAAAAATTACTCCTAAGGTTGCAATGGACTACAGTACAAAAAAAGAAGAATTGGCAAAATTGTTACAGTCGATATAAAAAGTAAATTTTTAAGGAGTGTATATAATGAACAGGAAAGGTTTCAGTATGGTGGATATGATTGTATTGTTGTCATTGATTCTTTTACTTACAATAGTCATTTATCCTAAATTTTTGGAATTGATTCGCAGGTCGAGTGAAGCTGCGACAAGAGCCAATTTGACTGCATTAAGAGCTGCGATTGCCGTTTATTACGGAGAAAATAAAGGTATATATCCGGGCAAAGAGATAAACGAAGTATTGGCAGGCGAAAACGGTAAATATATAAAGTATATTCCGGAATGTTATTGCCCTCCTTATCATAATCCTTATGCCGTAATAACCACATCTCCTACGGGAGATTCCGGAAAATGGGCATATCAGGTTGAAGATTCGGATGACAGACAGGCCGGCGAACTGTGGATAGATTGTAATGAAAAAGATTCCAAAGGTATAGTTTGGAATTCTTATTAGGACAGGTTATGTTTGAAGCTATACTTGTTTTTATATTCGGACTCTGTTTCGGAAGTTTTGCCAATGTATGTATATACAGAATGCCCAGAGATATTTCTATTGTCAAGCCGGATTCTCATTGCCCGAACTGTAAAAACCCTATAAATTGGTACGATAATATCCCTTTGATAAGCTATATATTGTTAAGAGCCAAATGCCGTAACTGCGGAGAAAAAATTTCTGCAATTTATCCTTGCGTGGAACTTCTCTGCGGTGTTTTATTTTTATCCGTGTATTTTCTGTTCGGATACTCTTACATATTGATACCTTTTTGTTTGTTGGTATTTTCTTTGCTTGCAATTACCGCTATAGATTTTGAATTTCAGATTATTCCCGACGAATTTTCTTTTATGTTAATGATTGTCGGTTTTGCAACGAGTTGGTTCAATTATACTTTGGGTGATACGGTGTTTGAAAGAATGCTGAACTCTTTTTTGGGGTTCTTTGCAGGCGGGGGTTCGTTATATTTGGTTGCCGTGCTGGGGAAATTTCTTTATAAGAAAGATGCCATGGGCGGCGGAGATATAAAAATTATGGCCGGGGTAGGTACGTTTCTGGGTTGGGACAGAGTTTTGTTTGCCATAGCAGTTGCATGTTTTTTGGGAAGTGTAATCGGAATCTTTCTGATAATTTTTAAAAAGATTTTAAGAAGACAGGAAATGGCTTTCGGTCCGTATTTGGCAATAGCTTCATATCTTGTTTTGTTTTTACCGCAACCCGCCGAAGTAATAAACACAATAATAGCTTTTGAAGAAAATTTCCTTGCAAGATTTATTTTTACCAATATGTAGAACTAAGGTTAATATATGACGGAGACAAAAAATAACTTTTTTATTACTTCATTTATTTTGGCAGTTGTGATGATTGTATCGATAGTGTCCAAGTTTTCCCTTGTATATTCTATTCAGATTGCAATTTTTTTAATTTTGTTGTCATCAACATTTTTTTTATTGAATAATTATAAAATTAAAATAAATTCTTTTGTTATACCGTCTGCAATATTGCTGATTGTGTGCTGTATTTCTTACTCGTTTGCGGATTTTCAGGCCAATGCCCGCGATTATATATTTGTTTTAATTTCGGCTCTTTTAGCCGGATTGAATATAACTTTTCTTCCCGTTGATATGAAGAAGAAAGTTTTGGCAGTTCCTTTATTTATTGCTCTTTGGCTTTCAATGATACTTTTTTCCAGATTTGTCTCCGATCCTCACAGCTTTCTTTCCGTTGACGAATTTTATGATGCCGTTGCACTGAACATAAATGTCATTGCCGGGTTTCTTGTTTTGGTTTATCCTCTGTTTTTTATTTTTATTAAAGAGAAAAAAAATCAAAATGTTTTTACCGCTATGATGATATTTGTTCTTTTTGCGATAGTTCTTACCAGAAGCAGGATTGCAATCGGCGTTGCTTTTTGTTTAACGTTTGTTTTTTTATTGGAATACCGTAAAAATATTTTTGTTAAAATTTTGATAGGTTTATTTGTTTTATTTCTTTTGGCAAGTCTCGGATATATATCTTTTTTGAAGTCGGATTTTCACAGTATTTCGGAAAGAATCATTTGGTGGAAGACGGCATATATGATTTTTAAACAGAATATTTTTTTCGGTTGCGGGCTTGGCAATTATGCCGTTTTGTTTCAAAATTTTCGCCCCGAACTTGTATTGAATACGTTATTTGCACATAATATAATAATGCAGTTTTTGTCCGATACGGGTATTTTGGGGCTGTTGAGCTTTGTTGCGATAATCGTAAGTTTTTATGTTAAAGTTATAGACGGAATTATTGCTGAAAAAGATAATTATTTTTATGTTGTTATTGCCTTAAGCATAACGGCATTTTTGATAATAAATCTTGTTGACTACAGTTTTTTTGTTCCGGCAAATATGATGATGTTTTTTATAATCATGTGGTCTGTTTTTGATGCCGAGCCGGAAAAAAGAAAAAAGAGTACGGCGAACGTTTATATTTTAACGGTTCTTTTGCTGTACATTGCGGCGGTTACGATTAAACCCGTGATAGGTCATATTCATTATAAAAAAGGCATAGAATATTATGTACAGGACCAATATCGTCTTTCCGTAGAAGAATTTGAACAGGCTGTCAAATACGATGATAAAAATCCCGAGTATTATACGCAGCTTGCAAAATCTTACTTTGCGTTGTATGACCGATTAAGAGGGGAAAAAGGTCAAAAGTATGCCGAAAAGTCCGTTGAATACAATAAAAAAGCTTTGGAATTGTATAAGAGCAGTTCTCAGATAAGAAGTTATCTTTCGTCTATATATTGGAACTTGGGCGATAAAGAAAATGCGGTAAAATATATTGAAGAAGCCATAGTACATGATAAATTTAATCCTAATTTAAAGGAATATTTGCGTCAAATAAAAAATTCTCCGGAACCAAAATGAAAAAACACGTTTTTAAAATAAGCATAGGTTTTCTTGTCAGCGTAATATTGATATATTTGTGCGTCAGGAATATAGATTTCAAACAGTCGATATCTCTTTTGAAAAATGCCAATATCGGGTTGATATTTGCAGGTGTGGTTATTTATGCTCTTTCTTATTTTATCAGAAGTATCAGATGGGAATATATTCTTTTACCGCTAAAAAAAATAAAACGGTTCGGAAGTTTTTTCTTCTTAATATTCGGTTTTTTTATGAATAATATTTTACCGTTAAGGCTGGGTGAATTTGTCAGGGCTCTTGTGGCGGGCGAAAAATTAAAAATCTCAAAAAGCGGTGTTTTTGCCACAATAGTTGTGGAACGTTTGATGGACGTTGTTGTTTTTATAATAGCTTTTTTCCTGATAGGAATGTTTGTTCCCAATATCCCCGGTTGGTTGCAAAAATCTTTTATTTTCTGTGCAATCTTTTTCGGGATATCTTTTGTAATATTGTTTTTTATGTCGAAAGACGAAGAAAAATTTTTAAAAATATTATATAAATTTCATCTTCCCCGGAAACTTAACGACTTAATACAAACAATATTTTTAAAATTTGCAAGCGGATTAAAATTTTTTCAAAACGGGAAATTGGTTTTTAACGTATTTTTAACTTCCGTTATCGTATGGTATATTGAGGCTTGGGCATATAAAATATTTTTTCTTTCGTTCGGAGTGGAAGTTTCGATAATACAATGTTTGTTTGTTATAGTTACTACCGGTATTGCCACCATGCTTCCTACGGCACCTGCTTTTATCGGTGCAATAGAAGGTGTAGGAATGGTAACGTTAGGGCTTTTCGGTATAGGAGAAACTTTAGCTTTTACATCGATGGCCGCAACGCATTTTGTGGAAATGATGACCGTATATGTGCTTGGTTTTTCGGGAATAATTAAAGAAAAAATATCTTTTTCGGATTTATTTAAGTTTGCCGTTTCCGAACGCGGAAAAGAGGTAACAAATGAAAAGTAAAGTTGTCATAGTTATGCCGGCATACAATGCCGCACAAACTTTAAAACAGACACTTGATACAATACCTAAAGGTTCCTATTCGGATATTCTTCTTGTTGATGACAATTCTTCCGACGATACGGTTACCGTTGCTCGGGAGCTTGGACTTAAAGTTATTAAACACGACAAAAATATGGGTTACGGTGCAAACCAAAAAACGTGTTATAAAACGGCACTTGAAATGGGAGCGGATATTGTCGTAATGCTTCATCCCGATTATCAGTACGATCCCCGTCTTGTTCCTTTTTTAGCGGGGCTTATCGAGGAAGATATTTGCGATGTTATGTTCGCCAACAGAATAAGAACAAGAAAAGAAGCTTTAGACGGCGGTATGCCTTTTTATAAATATTTTTTTAACAGATGTTTAACCGTACTTGAAAATGTTGTTTTAGGTTTGAATTTGGGCGAGTATCATACGGGCTACAGAGCGTATTCGAGAAAAGTGTTGGAGACGATAAATTTCGAAGCTAATTCCGATGATTTTGTTTTTGATCAACATATAGTTGTACAAATGGCATTGGCAGGTTTTAGAATAGGAGATATTCCCGTTCCTACCAAATATTTTGCCGAAGCATCTTCCATAAATTTCAAAAGAAGTGTCGAGTACGGATTGGGAATTTTATGGATACTGGTAAAATATATTTTACATAAATGGAAAATAGTTCACTTTAAACAATTTGATAAACGTCAGGCCAAGGCTTAAAGCAGCTATTTTAAATGTGCGGAGGGCTACATGGATGAAATAGTAGATTTTTTAATTGCCTGTTGTGAAAGTGCCGGAGGCGGTAGAAAATATCAGGCCGGAATCGTCGCTTCAAAAAGACTGTTAAAAAGACACAGAAGAGACGATATAATTGCTGCTGCTGTTTCCATAAAGAGATTATTGGATCATGATTTTATAAGAGGAATTAAGAGAGGTTTAAATCTTTACGGATAAACTTTTTTACTTTTATAAAACACATTTAATAAAAATACAAAAAACAACAAAATATAAATTAAAGGAGTAACTATGTCTTACAAAATTACTTTGGTAAGAGGCGACGGAACAGGTCCCGAACTTACGGAAGTTACCGCAAAAGTTATAGACGCAACGGGTGTCAAAATAGATTGGGAAGTTATGGAAGCAGGTATTGATATTATGGAAAAAGAGGGAACTCCTCTTCCGGAAAAAACTCTTCAATCCATTGCAAAAAATAAAATAGCATTAAAAGGTCCTATCACTACGCCCATAGGAACGGGTTTTCGTTCGGTAAATGTTGCCATAAGAAAAGAACTTGATTTGTATTCCTGCTTAAGACCTTGCAAGAGTTATGTCGGCGTTAAATCAAGATTTTCCGATATTGACTTGGTTGTCGTCAGAGAAAATACGGAAGATTTATATGCGGGTGTGGAATTCGCCGAAAGAACCGATGAAGCAAATAAAATTATCGAACTTTCCAAAGGTAAAATTCGTCCGGAATCTTCAATATCAATAAAATCTTTCTCCGAATTCGGTTGTGAAAGAATAGTTCGTTTCGCGTTTGACTATGCTGTTAAAAATAACAGAAAGAAGGTTACTGCGGTTGCAAAAGCAAATATTATGAAATGTACCGACGGAATGTTTTACAGAGTAGCAAGAGAAGTTGCAAAAGAATTTGAAGGTAAGATTGAATATGAAGAAAGACTAATCGACAATATGTGTATGCAGCTTGTACAGAAACCGGAACTTTATGATGTAATAGTTCTTCCTAACTTATACGGAGATATTTTGTCGGATCTCTGTGCAGGTCTTGTCGGCGGTCTTGGCGTTGCTCCCGGAGCAAACTTAGGTAAAGACTGTGCCGTTTTCGAAGCTGTTCACGGTTCTGCACCGAAATATAAAGGTATGAATAAAGTTAATCCTATGGCACTTATATTATCGGGTAAAATGATGCTTGATTATTTAGGTGAGTTTGATGCCGCCAAGAGGCTTGAAAAAGCCGTTGCGGAAGTTATTGCCGAAAAGAAATGTGTTACTTATGATTTGGGCGGAACGGCAGGTACTTCCGAAATGGGCGATGCTATTATAGCGAAGCTTAAATAATTAATAAAATTAAATTTACAGCGAAAAAACAGCAAATTTTGGACTACAATATTAAAGGGATTTAAGCTACAACTTATAACAAAAAAACAGAAATATTTTAGTTACGAC